>JAITQQ010000174.1 GCA_031288855.1 Prevotellaceae bacterium | reverse complement strand
ACCTCGTTGATTGAAGAATTTATGTTGCTGGCCAACCGGTCGGTGGCCGAGAAAATCTGCAAAAATTCTTTCTGTGCGCCGAAAACGAAGCGGCCGTTCATTTACCGTGTGCACGGGCTCCCGAATCCTACAAGGTTTGACAAGTTTGTGCACATGATCCGGTATTTGGGCTATCCGATAGGGGAAGTTTATTCGAGCCGCACACTGGCGCATCAAATGAGCCAACTGTTGAACAATGTGCACGGGCAGCCCGATGAACGCTTGCTGAACTTGCTCGCCCTGCAATCAATGTCCAGGGCGAGTTACTCCGCCAATTGCAAGACGCATTATGCATTGGGTTTCGGGTCGTACACTCATTTCACCTCGCCGTTGCGCCGCTACGCCGATGTGGTGGTGCACCGTTTGTTGGAACATTACGTCCTGCATCAGCACACTGTTCCGCTGCCGGGTTACGAACAGGAAGAACTGGAAAAATTGTGCGAATACCTGACATCGCAGGCCAACAAAGCGAAGGAAGCGGAAGAAGATTATATCCACCAAAAGTCTGTGGAATACATGGAAGACCACGTCGGGGAACTGTTTGCGGCGAAAATCTACAACATCGACGGACGGGAAATCAAGATCGAGTTAACCGACAGCGGCATCACGGGACGCGTGTACATTGCAAAGATAGAAGGGCACGATTGTTTCTACGACCCGCAGAATTGCAGGATTACGAATCCGATGAGTACGGTTGATTATAAATTGGGTGACAACGTGCTGGTGGCGTCAAACCATGTCGATAAGTTCTCTAAAGAGATGCACTTTTCTATAGTAAAGCCTTTAAAAAATGACCGGTAAAACTATTCTTATTTTTAGCTACTTCTTCGGGCGTTCCGGTGGCGACAATTGTTCCGCCGCCGGAGCCGCCTTCCGGCCCAAGGTCGATAATGTAATCGGCGGTTTTGACCACGTCCATGTTGTGCTCAATGACCATTACCGTGTTGCCGCGGTCAACTAATTTGTTGAGCACTTCGAGCAAAATGCGCACATCCTCGAAATGCAAGCCGGTGGTGGGCTCGTCGAGAATGTAGAGGGTGTTGCCCGTGTCGCGTTTCGCAAGTTCGGCCGCCAGTTTCACCCGTTGGCTCTCGCCCCCGCTGAGGGTGGTAGACGGCTGCCCCAGCTTGATGTAGCCCAAGCCCACATCCTGCAAGGTTTTGAGGCGTTGCATGAGGTGTGGAACGTGCGCATAGAACTCGCAGGCCTGGTTGATGGTCATCTCCAACACTTCGTTAATGTTTTTGCCTTTGTATTTCACTTCCAATGTTTCGCGGTTATACCGCTGCCCGTTGCAAACCTTGCAGGGGACATATACGTCGGGAAGGAAATTCATTTCAATGGTTTTGACTCCGGCGCCGCGGCATTCCTCGCACCGCCCGCCGCGTACATTGAACGAAAACCGCCCTGCCTTGTAGCCGCGAATTTTCGCATCGGGGGTTTCTTCAAACAGCTTGCGGATATCGGTGAACAAATTGGTGTAAGTGGCCGGATTGCTGCGCGGCGTGCGTCCTAACGGCGACTGGTCAACTTCCACCACCTTGTCGATGTGCTCCACTCCTTTGATGGTTTTATACGCCAACGGCGACTGGTAAGACCGGTACAACGCCTGGCTGAGTATGGGCTGCAGCGTTTCGTTGATGAGCGTCGATTTTCCGCTGCCGCTCACGCCTGTAACGCAAATGAACGTTCCCAAAGGAAACGCAACGTTCACTTCTTTCAGGTTATTGCCCGAAGCGCCGGCAATGCTGATAAACTCGCCGTTTCCCTTGCGCCGCGTGGCAGGAACGTCTATTTTCTTCTTTCCGCAAATGTAGGCTAATGTAAGCGATTTGCCGGTATCGGTGCGGCAAACGCTGTCGTCTATCGACCCGCTGAACACCACTTCGCCGCCCTTGCGCCCCGCGCCGGGACCCATGTCTATCACGTAGTCGGCGTTGCGAATCATTTCTTCGTCGTGTTCTACCACAATCACGGAGTTGCCTTCATCGCGCAGTTTTTTCAGGGCGTCGATGAGCTTGCGGTTGTCGCGCTGATGCAGGCCGATGCTCGGTTCGTCGAGAATGTAAAGCACGTTCACCAATTTCGACCCGATTTGCGTGGCCAAACGTATGCGTTGGCTCTCGCCCCCGCTGAGGCTTCGCGTGCTGCGGCTGAGCGAAAGGTACGACAATCCCACATCGAGCAGGAACGTGAGCCGGTCGCGGATTTCTTTCAGGATATCGCGGGCAATGGCTTGCTGTTTTTTGTTCAGCTGTGCGTCGAGGTGCTTAAACCATCCGGCAAGTGCATCAATGTCCATCCCGGCCAATTCGGAAATATGCTTGCCGGCAATCTTGAAAAACAACGCTTCCTCTTTCAACCGCGTGCCGCGGCACACCGGACACACGGCATACTTGATAAAACGCGCCGGAGAAGCCTTTGTGCTTTCAGTATCTTCTTCCGCATTTTCCAACATATTCACAATACCTCCAAACGTCGTCATATAATTCACCTGCGACCCGCTCACGGCTTGTATACGAAACAGCTCATCCGAGCCGTAGAGGATAAGGTTCAGTACGTCTTCGGAAAGCTCGGAAATGGGGTCATCCAACGAAAAATTGTATTTGCCGGCAATGGCTTGAAGTTGCCGGAACGCAAGGGTGTCGCGGTATTTGCCAAGCGGCGCAATGCCTCCTTTCTTCAAGCTGAGCGCAGGGCTCGGGATAATTTTATCCAAATCTATTTCGGCCACCGTGCCCAGCCCGCTGCAATGCGGGCAAGCGCCCTGCGGCGAGTTAAAAGAAAACGTGTGCGGCGCCGGCTCGGTATACGAAATGCCGGTAGTGGGGCACATCAGTTGCTTGCTGTAATACCGCAATTCGTTATTTTCCACATCCAGTACGGCCAGTGTGCCCTTTCCCTGCTGCATGGCCGTGCGCACCGATTCGCGCAGCCGCTGTATATCGTCGCCTGAAGGCACGAGCTTGTCGATAACAACTTCAATAAAATGCGCCTTGTAGCGGTCGAGCTTGTGCTGCGGCTTAATTTCCACAACTTCCCCATCAATGCGGGCTTTGAGGAAGCCGCGTTTGCGCAGTTGTTCAAACAGCTCTTTATAGTGCCCTTTCCGCCCTTTCACCAGAGGCGCAAGCACCAAACATTTTTTCTTCGCAAAATGTTTGGCAATCAATTGCACGATTTGTTCTTCGGTGTAGCGCACCATTTCTTCGCCGGTTTCCTTCGAGTAGGCAATGGCGGCGCGGGCATAGAGCAAGCGCAGAAAGTCATACACCTCAGTGATGGTGCCTACGGTAGAGCGCGGGTTTTTATTGGTGGTTTTCTGTTCTATGGCAATCACGGGGCTTAAGCCGGTGATTTGGTCTACATCGGGGCGCTCCATGTTGCCCATGAACTGGCGGGCGTAGGCCGATAACGTTTCAAGGTAACGGCGTTGCCCTTCGGCGTAAATCGTATCGAACGCCAACGACGATTTGCCGCTTCCGCTCAGCCCGGTAATCACGGAAAGGCTGTGGCGGGGAATGTGTACATCTATGTTTTTCAGGTTGTGCACCCGCGCGCCCGATACGAACAGCTCCTTGCCGGATGGCTCGACGTGCGCCTTGCGCTTATTCTCTTGTTCTTTAGATATCACAATACTGCTGCCACTTTACGGATTTTGGCAAGACGAGCAAGAAATGACCTGTCACGACTTGCCATTTGCATGTTATATTCGGTTTGTATACGGATAAGAGAATCGGCAGGAATATCCAAAGCGGCTTCGAGCATCATTGCCATTGCAGCGGTTACTTGACGCCGTTCGTTTAATATGTGGTTTAACATTTTATACGACACTCCCATTTGCTCGGCAAGTTTGCTTTGCGATATGCCACGGTATTCTATTTCGTCTTTCAACACTTCGCCCGGATGAACAGGACGGGCACAAACAGGTTTATTCATACTTTATTTCCACTACGTTTTAAATGAATACAAAGATAATAATAATTTTTTCTTTCTACAAAAATGTAGAGGCGCGGCATGCCACGCCTCTACATGCGCACGTGCCCACCCCGAAACGTAGGGCGTTGCCCTACGCTGATTGATGGCGAGGCCTGCGGCCTTACATCCTGTAGGGATGCATCCCTCTTTTGTGTTTTAAGAATAAAATTGTACATTTGCACAAAACAAGATATTATGACACAAGTACAAAATAGAATGACCAACCTGCAATTCGAAATTGTT
>JAITQQ010000159.1 GCA_031288855.1 Prevotellaceae bacterium | reverse complement strand
TTTCATTTTTCGTTTACTTCCGTGTAGGCCACGTAATCGCCCACATCCTTGTCGATTTTCTTATCTTGTTTTGCGGCTTGCTTTATTTTAATGTCGCCTTCCTTGCGCGCTTTCGTGCTGTGCGGCTGTTGATATCCCTGCTGTTTGCTTATATTTCTGAAAAAAGAAGCCAACAATATTGGGGCGAAACGGAACATCAACCACCGCACTACAAAAAAAGCCAATAATATGATGAGGATTGCTTTCATCTACTTCAATTCTACTTTTCCGTCTTTCAGATAAATGAGCGCCTGCTTTCCGTCGGCTGCGGTTACTTTGAGGAGTGCGGGCTGCTGCTGTGCCGTAATCGGCGTGTCCGGTTTTACTATTACCGGCTTTTCGAGTTTTACCCGCTCGTTGCCTTTGCGGTCGAAAATATACATGGTTTGTTCGCTACACAATACAATATAATCACGTGACGCCACACGGAAAAACTCCGGCGCACGCGTGACGGCGTGCGGACTTTTGAAAGGTTTCCATCCCTCTACAGGCTGAATGCGTTTGTCGTAAACCCGCACCACGTTATCGGCATCGGTAATGAAGATGCGGTAGTTGCGGTCTTTGTCATAGTCGAACACCGCCATGGTTGACGCCGGTGTTTTCCACGTTACAGGATATGGCGTTACAAGGTTTCCGTTGCGGTCATACAGGTAAATGTGGGTAGGCGTGGTAAACAACATTTGCAACTTTCCGTTGCGCAAATAATCAATCTGTATGACGTCGCCGATGATGGCGCTGTTGAGTTTTTTTGCCCATAACCATTGTCCGTCTTTGCTTTGCAGCCCGATGCGGTAATCTGCAAATTGAACAAATGATTCTTTTTCTTTGGTATAATGATTGATGACCGGCACGCGCAAACGCTCGTCGCCCTGAGCGGTTTCCGGAGTTATTGCCTGTGGTTTTTCTTCGTCATGTGTTTGTGCCGGCGCCGGCTCAGGCGATGAAGAATTGCCGGTGTTCGTATCGAATAAAGACAGGAACGAAGCATATAACTTGTCGCTTGACGGCTGTAGTTGCAGGATTTGAATGTTGGCATGGAACTGTTGTGCTGTGTTCGCCACCGCTCGTTGCACACGCGGATGAAAATATTGCAACAAGGCGTGCTCTGCTTTATTGGGTGAGCGTGCCACAATAGTGAGGCAGGCATTGTTGGTGAGGTATTGTGAAACCTCAATTTGCGACAAATATTTTTTAAGTGTGTTTTTATGCTGCCTTACGCCCACTTGTTTCAACAATTCCTTGTTGCCTGAGAAATAAAACCAGTCGCCGGAAACCGTAAAAAATGATTCCTGATCTTCGGGGAAAACATCGCCGAGTACCGCGTGGAATAAGCCGGCTGCCGGATTGTTGTATATGGTGATGGAAGAATTATCGATAGCGGTTTCCCGCGTGGCTATGAAATTTTTGTTGAGGTGTACGGCTTGTGCCTGTAGCTGTTCCAAGGCGTATCCTGCATTGGCTGTTTTAAGCAGTATCACCCAATTGTCGGATGAGAGATTGGCCAGCGCCATTTCAGCCGGATACAGCGAACAGAATAATTTTGGCGCGTTTTGTGGCCACTCCTTTTCTAACGCGGCAAGGCGCTGCTTGTATTTGCTGAGGTCTTTATGCGCTTCGAGGAAGCCGCCGTAATTGTTCAAAAAACGATCGGGATCGCCTATGGACAGGCTGAGCATGAAATTAGCCGATGCGGGGAGCACGTCCCATGCTTCGGTATTGCTGTTTGACTGATTCAGCAACACCGACAAGTAATTGTCCATCGTAAAAGAAGGAAAGACAAAGCCGTTGAGGGTAATCATATTCGGCGTAATCTGTCCGTCGAGCGCTGTCCAGTTGGCGGTGTGCGCCAGAAAATTTATTTTTTCCGAAGGTATTTTATTGCCGGCCACATTGCCCAAGTGCGGCAGTTGGCGGTGATTGAGCATAAACCCAATGTCCACATGCCGGCCGATGGTTTGCGCCGCTGTAGCAAATTGTTCGTTGTGCGCCAGCGATTCTCCGCTTTTGAGGTGGCGGATGGCCGACTGTATGGTGATGAGCGAACTGCTGGCCATGCCAATGCCTTTGGCGTAGGACAGGTATAACATGCCGTCGTCTGTTTGAATCGAAACAATCGTGCTTTCCTGATAACGCGTGCGGCTCGCCGGCTGAATAATATTGCCGATGATGTTTTCCCAATTGTTGTCGTTGATAGACGGCGGGAAAGCCATGGCGCACAAAATAGATAATTCGTTTTTGCCGAGCGGGTGTGCCGAAAGGTATGTTCTTGAATGTAAGAGGAGCGCTGCAGCATCGTCGTTGTTAATGACGCTGATTGTTTTTTTAATCCATGCGAGCAATGGCGACTGGCCGGATATGAGATTATTCCATGCCGCCGGCGCTGCAAAATTATCATTAAGCAATACCAATTTGTCGAGCTGTACGATGAACAGGGCGTCAAAGGGCACTGCACTGATGATGTTGGCCTCTGCTTTCTGTTTTTCCGTTTGATTCGTCAGCAACCAAAAAGCGCCGGACAAGCAAACAAGCACGGCGAAGCATATTAACAATATCCATTTTTTACTCATGGGTAAAAATAAAACCAATCTGCAAATATAAGAAAATTTTATAAATTTGCACTTGTTAATATTCGGCCGGACATGAAAAAATACATATTAATAGGATTGTTACTCATGCCATTGGGCGCTTTTGCACAGCAGGATGCCTATTTTGAGGGGTTTTGCAAGGCTTTTGATGTGTTCCGTTCGTTTTTTAACACTTACCGCGCTTCTCCGAAGTTAACTTCCGATACAGGATTTAGTGCTTTCTCGGGGCTCACGCAACAATATCATACGCTATTGAAAATATACGATGAAGTGTCGTTCAAATATCGCCACGATGCGGTTTTTGATACCGTTTCCCGCCCTGAATACCTTAGCGTGTTGGAAGAAGTTGAGCTGTTGTTGGAAGCCGATGCGCCGCTGAGGTCATTGAAAGATATGGTGCGTACGATGGTGCGCATAGAGCGGGAAGGCTTTCCGCGTACCGACAGGGAAGTGGAAGAAAGTATCAGGTTGCTTCATTTTGCAAAGGTTTACCGGCAGGAATTTTTTAACGGCACGTTGGAGGGCATGTTGTTGAAAAAGCAAATAACAGGGCTTGAGGCTTATATTTTCAGGAAGTATTTTGACAAAGCTATTGTCACATTTAAGACGTCGCCGGCTACCGATAGTTTGCGTGTGCAGGCACGCCGTGTCAAGGAATTGGCGGAGTCTTCGTCTTGCGTGTTGTGCCGCGACAGCCTGTCAACGGTTTTGCTCGATTTTTACTACCGGGCAGATAATCCGTAAAGTAGTTTCAGCGGAGCATCTTCAGCATGGAATCAAATATCTTTAATCCGTCGCAGTTGTTCAATGTTGCGTCGGCAGCCCGCTCGGGGTGCGGCATCATGCCGTACACGTTTTTCTTTGCGTTGCATACGCCTGCAATATTGTCCACCGATCCGTTCGGATTGGTGAGGTCTGAAACCAATCCTGTTTCATCGCAGTAGCGGAATAATATCTGGTCGTTTTTCCGTAGTTCCGCACGTGTTTTTTCGTCTGCGTAATAACGCCCGTCGGCGTGCGCAATGGGTATTTTCAGCGGTTTTCCCGACGGCAGGTAGTGCGTCAGGTGCGACGTTTTACTGTCGGGCAGCAGGTATATATTTTTACATATAAATTTTTGGGAATCGTTGGGCAACAGCGCGCCGGGCAGTAATCCGCTTTCGCATAAAATTTGAAAACCGTTGCATACTCCCATCACAAAACCGCCCTTGTCGGCAAATTCCATCACTTCTTTCATGACCGGCGAGAACTTGGCCAACGCCCCGCACCGCAAGTAGTCGCCGTAGGAAAACCCGCCGGGCAACAGAATGCAGTCTGCGCCTTTCAGGTTGTGATCTTTGTGCCACAATTCCACCACATCTTTTTTTAAAAGCTCACGGAAAATATAAATCATGTCATGGTCACAATTTGACCCGGGAAAAATCACAACGCCGAATTTCATAAATAAACTTTTGTACAAAAATATGATTTTTTTTTGTAATATTAAAAAAATAATTACCTTTGCGCCGAATTATGAACGAAAAAGGCTATACTATTGATTTAAACCAACGGAGACGGCACGTCCGAAGATGTGCCTAAGGAGGCCTTTGTTCAAGAATCCATTTGTATTTTTTAATCTTTAAATTTTATTGCTTAGATGAGTAATATTACCATCTGTCAGGCAAATTGTAGCCATGTGAAATATGCGGAAAAAATCTGTGAGTTGGTTTATATTTCCGCACAGGAAAGGGGAACAGGCATTGCCAACCGTACAGCTGAATACATTGCCCAAAAAATGATTGAAGGGAAAGCCGTAGTGGCGATAGAAAATGATGAAATCATAGGCTTTTCGTATATCGAAACATGGAGCCATAAACAATTTGTGGCCAACTCCGGGCTTATCGTGGCGCATGCTTACCGGCACAGCGGGCTGGCGAGAAAAATCAAACGGGAAATATTCGCTTTGTCGCGAAAATGTTACCCGAAAGCTAAAATTTTCAGCATTACTACCGGCCCCGCGGTGATGAAAATTAATTACGAATTGGGATTCCGGCCGGTACCGTTTGTCGAATTAACCGACGACAAGGAGTTTTGGGACGGCTGTAAAGGGTGCAAAAATTACGATATTCTCGAACGCAACGACCGGAAAATGTGCTTGTGTACGGCACTCTTGTACGATCCGGAATACAAGCCGAAGCCGGTAAAATCGGCAACGCCGGCGTTGACTTCTTTTATTACAACGCCGGTAAAAACATTGGCGGCCGCGCCGGTATTCGCGTTTCGTGCACTTTTCAGAACGTTACTTTAAACTTGGCAGTAAAAAATAATTAATCTATATTTATAATTTACAATAGCATGGAAAAAGTTGTGTTGGCTTTTAGCGGTGGGTTGGATACCTCGTTTTGCGTACCTTACCTGAAAAATGAGAAAGGTTTGGAAGTGCATACCGCCTTGGTGAATACCGGTGGTTTTTCAAAAGAAGAAGAGCGTAAAATAGAAGAACGTGCGCTTGCGCTTGGGGCGGCTACGCATACCGCTATTAATGTGGAAGAGGAATATTACAACAAGGGGATTAAATATTTAATTTTCGGGAATATTTTAAAAAATGCCACGTATCCGTTGTCGGTAAGTTCGGAGCGGGTTTTTCAGGCGTTGGCGGTGTTGAAACATGCACAAAAGTTGCAGGCTGCGTATGTGGCGCATGGCAGCACCGGTGCGGGAAACGACCAAGTGCGCTTTGATTTGGTGTTTGAAGTGATGGCGCCCGGCATAAAGGTAATTGCCCCGATCAGGGAATTGGCTTTGTCGCGCGAGGAAGAGATTACCTACTTGGCCAAGAACGGATATAACCTTTCGTGGGAAAAAGCAAAATATTCGATTAACCAAGGCCTGTGGGGTACGAGCATTGGCGGTGTGGAAACTTTGAAGTCCGACACGTATTTGCCCAATGAGGCTTATCCGTCGCAACTTGAAAAAACAGCGCCCGAAAAAATCACTATTACATTTCATCAGGGTGAGCCAACGGCTTTGAACGGCGAGCCGTTGAAGCCGGTGGCGCTTATCCGCAAGCTGCATGCGTTGGCTTCGAAATTTGCCGTGGGGCGCGACACGCACGTGGGCGATACCATCATCGGCATAAAAGGCCGGGTGGCGTTTGAGGCGGCTGCGCCGATGATTATTATTAAAAGCCATCATTTGCTCGAAAAGCACACGCTCACCAAAGGGCAGTTGTACTGGAAAGAACAGTTGGCAGGCTGGTATGGGCAACTCATGCATGAGGCGCAATATCTCGATCCGTTGGCCCGGAATATCGAAACGTTTTTGTCCGACACGCAAAAGGCGGTGTGCGGCGTGGTGACGGTGGAGTTGCGGCCTTACCATTTTGCGGTGTTGGGCTGTTCGTCGCCCTACGATTTGATGAATGCGAAGTTCGGGCAATATGGCGAAATCAACACTTCGTTTACCGGCGCCGATGTGGTGGGCTTTTCCAAAGTGCTGTCTAATCCGTTAAAGATTTATTATGCCGTACACGAAAATGATTAAAGTAGCTATTGCCGGCGCTACCGGCTATACCGGCGGGGAGTTGATCAGAATATTGTTGAACCATCCCCACGTAACGATTACCGCGTTGCTGACGAGCAGCCTCAATGGACAGGCGGTGTCGTCGGTGCACAAAGATTTGTACGGCGACTGCGATTTGCATTTTACCGACACGTTGGGCGAGCCCGATGTGTTGTTCCTGTGCCTTGGACACGGCTTGTCGCGGGAGTTTTTGACCACGCATAAAATACCCGCACACTGTAAAGTGATCGACCTTGGGAATGATTTCCGGGTAGAAAATAAGTTTGGAGACAAACATTTTGTGTATGGCGTTTCCGAATTGTTCAGGAATGACATTGCGGCGGCCGCTTACGTGGCAAATCCCGGCTGTTTCGCTACGGCCATTATTTTGGCCTTGGCGCCGCTGGCCGCTCACAAATGGATGGCTGATGATATTTATATTCACGCGCTCACCGGCGCCACCGGCGCGGGAAAACAGCTCGCCGAAACATCGCATTTCAGTTACCGCGCGTCAAATATTTCCATTTATAAGGCATTTACGCATCAACATTTGGGCGAGATAAACCACACGCTTCAA
>JAITQQ010000025.1 GCA_031288855.1 Prevotellaceae bacterium | reverse complement strand
ACGTTTTCTTCTTTCGTCAATGATTCCGGCGCCACATACAGCAATTTGGTAACACCGTTCAGCAGGTCGTCACGCACTTCCTGTATCTGTTGTTTGTTGAGGGAAGAATTGAGAAAATGGGCTACGCTGTTGTTGTCGGTGATAAATCCGCGGATGGCGTCGACTTGGTTTTTCATGAGCGCGATAAGTGGAGAGATAACGATTGCTGTGCCTTCTGAAATAAGTGCCGGGAGTTGATAGCATAAAGATTTACCTCCGCCGGTAGGCATCAGCACAAATGTATCGTTTCCTTCCAACACATTTTTTATGATTGGCTCCTGAAGCCCTTTAAAAGTCTCGAAACCAAAATATTTTTTGAGTTGTCCGTAGAGATTCTTGGTTATCGTCTCCATTTTTTGTATCTTTGCGAGGTCTAAGTTATGGATTTTTTCGTTATAAAACAAATTTTTGGTGTCATATTCTGTTAAAAATATATTGGACACGGCTACAGAGGTCATTGAAAATGAAGCTTCTGCAATAGCTAAAATGGGGGTGGGGCTTGATGAAAATTTTTCTGAAACAGTCAGGTTGATTTATGAAGCCCGCGGGCGTGTGGTGGTGTCCGGCATCGGCAAAAGCGCTATCGTGGCGATGAAAATTGTGGCCACCTTAAATTCCACCGGCACGCCGGCCATTTTCATGCATGCCGCCGATGCCATTCACGGCGACTTGGGCATTATTCAGCCCAATGATATTGTGCTGTGCCTCTCAAAGAGCGGCAACACATCCGAAATAAAAATGTTGGTGCCGCTTATCAAGAATATGGGCAATACGCTTGTGGCCATGGTGTCGCAGCGGGATTCCTACTTGGCGCAACATGCCGATTATGTATTGCATGTGGTAGTTGACAAGGAAGCCTGCCCGAATAATTTAGCGCCCACCACGAGCACTACGGCGCAAATGGTGATGGGCGATGCGCTGGCTATTTGTTTATTGAAGATGCGGGGTTTTACCGCGCAGGACTTTGCGCGGGTGCATCCGGGCGGCTCGTTGGGCAAAAAGTTATACCTTCATGTGTCTGACTTGATAGACCCTGCCCGCAAGCCGCAGGTGAACGTGCACGATACGATTCCGCAGAGCATTGTGGTGATTTCGGCCAACCGCTTGGGCGCTACGGCCGTGATGGATGAAAACGGCTGTTTAGTGGGGATTATTACCGATGGGGATGTGCGGCGCATGTTGGGAAAATGGCAACAGTTCGATAAACTTACGGCCGGCGACATTATGACTAAAAACCCCAAAGCGATTGAGGCAGACGAGATGGCCATCAAGGCTTTTAACCTGATGGACGAAAACCAAATTTCACAATTGGTGGTGACAAAAGACGGAAAATATGAAGGGATGGTGCATGTGCATGATATTCTCCGAGAAGGAATTGTATAGAACTAAGAGTTAATAATTTAAGGTGTAAGGGTTTTAGAAATGCTGTTGCATTGTAAGGATTTGACAAAACGTTATGGGTCGCGTACCGTCGTGAAGGGGGTATCCATTAATGTGGAGCAGGGCGAAATTGTAGGATTGCTCGGCCCGAACGGAGCCGGAAAAACCACTACTTTTTATATGTTTGTGGGGCTCATCAAAGCGAACAACGGGCAAATTTTCCTTGACGATTCGGATATTACGAAAGAGCCGATGTACCGGCGCGCGCAAATGGGCGTGGGGTATCTGGCGCAGGAAGCTTCGGTATTTCGCCGGATGACGGTAGAAAATAACATCATGTCGGTAATGGAAATGACTGCGATGACGAAGGAACAACGGCATGAAAAATTGGAAACGCTGATTGATGAATTTGGGTTGCACAGGGTGCGAAAAAGTTATGGCGTACAGTTGTCGGGCGGTGAGCGCCGGCGGTGCGAAATTGCGCGGGCGCTGGCCATTTCACCTAAATTTATTTTGCTTGATGAACCTTTTGCCGGCGTTGACCCCATTGCGGTGGAAGACATCCAGTCTATTGTGGCGAAACTAAAAGAAAAAAATATCGGCATTATTATTACCGACCACAATGTGCATGAAACCCTTGCCATTACTGACAGGGCGTATTTGTTGTATGACGGGAATATTCTGGAAAGCGGCACGGCCGAGGAGTTAGCGGCCAATCCCGAAGTGCGCCGGAAATATCTCGGAAAAAATTTTGAACTGCGGCGATAGGAAAAAGACGAATGCAAGGCACCTCTTCAACAAATTTACTGGAAACCGAGAAAGTAGGCCGGTTACTCTACCGATACGCTATTCCATCCATCATAAGCTCATTGATGGTTGCCCTTTACAATGTGGTTGACCGGATTTTTATTGGGCATGGGGTAGGGCCTATGGCTATATCGGGCCTGGCGCTTACGTTTCCGCTGCTAAACTTGTTGCAGGCATTCGGCACTTTGATTGGCGTGGGAGCTGCCACCCGCATGTCGATTGTATTGGGCATGAAAGACGTACGGTGGGCAGAAAAAATATTGGGGCACAGCCTGCTGCTCACACTCTGCATTTCGGGCACGGTGATTATCTTGTCCACAATCTTTATGCACCCGATTTTGCTAATGTTTGGTGGAAGCGAACAGACCATACCCTACGCCGCAGAATACCTGTACTACGTGATACC
>JAITQQ010000019.1 GCA_031288855.1 Prevotellaceae bacterium | reverse complement strand
ATGTCGAGAATCAGGTTGGTGCGGTCGACGATTTTGCACTCCAGGCTTTTTTCCAAGTTCCGGAGCTGCGACGGAGTGAGTTCGTCGTCGAAAATCACAGTGCCGATTTCCTGTTCGTCGATGTACGCCTTTATTTCGTCGATTTTCCCGCTGCCGATATAGGTTTTCGCATGCGGATGGTCGAGCCGCTGGGTGAACTTGTGACAGGTCACTGCGCCGGCGGTTTCAGCCAAAAACGCCAATTCTTCGAGGTATTCCGTTACCTTTGTTTCGTCTTGCTTGGGGGTGATGATGCCCACCAGTACGACTTTTTCCGGCGTTTCGGCCGTAAAGTTATACTTTTTCTTCTCAATCACAGTTTGAAAGTTACGGGAAACTGGTACCGCACGGGTACAGCCTTATTCCGTTGTTTTCCGGGCGTCCATCGCGGCGACATGGAAATTACACGAATAGCTTCCTTATCGAGCGAGGGGTCTACGCCACGCAAAATCTTTACATCGGTAACTTTTCCTTCAGCCGTAACCCGGAAGGATACCATGACGCGCCCCTGAATGCGGTGTTCTTTTGCCTCATCGGGGTACGACAAGTTCTGAAAAACCCAGCGTGTAAAGTCGTTTTCGTCACCACCCATGAATTTCGGCTTTTCTTCCACAATGGCGAACGGAATATCTTCCACCACTTCTTCTTCCTCTTCTTCCGGAGCGGTGTATTCCATAATTTGCACTTGTGTGTCTTCACCTGACGCCACGATAATCGGATTGTCAATCTTTACATTGTCGTTTACAACTTGAATGACGTTGGAAACAACAACCGGCTTCACTACCGGCTTTTCCGGCGGCGGCGGCAAATCGGGCTGCGTGATGGGCACCATTTCTTCCTCAGTGGCTACCTGATTGCCGAATGTGATGAGTGAAACGGTTTTATGGTATGTTTTCCATTCAAAAGCGATGAGGAGTAACAATAATGCTATAACCACCCCAATCTCGGTAAACAGGATTTTTTTACGTTCAAGATTTGCTTTTGGCGATTTCTTTATTTCCATAGTCTGTAACTTATTGTTTTGTGGAGCATGTGGGAGTCGAACCCACGACCTCTTGCATGCCATGCAAGCACTCTAGCCAACTGAGCTAATACCCCTCTCTCGTTAATCTACACATCACTTCAATCTACAAAAGTAGGTTATTTTTTTAAAGTGGCAAAATTTTTTAATATTATGAGTGATGAATTATGAATTAGTTTCCTTATTGTTCATTATTCATTGTTCAATATTCATTGCACTTACACGAGTTTCATTTCGTGCAGCACGTTGTTCATGCTGCGTACCGCGTCGGCGCTTTTCTTAAAGGCTGCCTGTTCGCCGGCGTTGAGGTCGAACGGCACGATGCGTTCCCATCCGTTTTTGCCCACCACCACCGGTACGCCGATGCAGATGTCTTTTTCGCCGTATTCGCTGTCGAGATACACGCAGCAGGGGAACACTTTTTTCTGGTCGCGGATAATGGCTTCCACCAGCGTGGCGCCCGCCGCGCCGGGAGCGTACCAAGCCGAAGTGCCAAGCATTTTGGTGAGGGTAGCGCCGCCCACCATCGTGTCGGCTGCCACTTTGTCTAATGCTTCTTTGGATAGTAATGTACTTGCGGAGACGCCTTTGTAGGCCGCGAAGCGGGTAAGGGGAATCATGGTGGTGTCGCCGTGCCCACCGATAACGATGCCTTCAATGTCCGAAGCGGGTGCGTGCAGCGCTTGGCTCAGGTAGCATTTGAAGCGTGCGCTGTCGAGCATGCCACCCATCCCGATGATGCGCTGTTTGGGCAGTTTACTGGCTTTCAGCGTGAGGTAAGTCATGGTATCCATCGGGTTGCTGATGACCACAATCACTGCTTCCGGCGAGTGTTTCAGCACGTTTTCCACCACCGATTTTACGATACCGGCGTTCGTTCCGATGAGTTCTTCGCGGGTCATGCCCGGCTTGCGCGGAATGCCCGAAGTGACCACCACCACATCGGAGTGCGCCGTAGCGGTATAATCGTTAGTCACGCCCGTAATCCGGGTATCGAAGTCGCACAGGGTGGCGGTTTGCATCATATCCAGCGCCTTGCCTTCCGATACGCCTTCTTTGATATCAAGCAATACGATTTCGGCGGCGAGTTCTCTTTGTGCCATCACGTTGGCGCACGTAGCGCCCACATTTCCGGCGCCTACAACAGTAATTTTTGACATGTTTGTGTTTTTAAATTGAGATGCAAAAGTACTATTTTTTTTTCTTTTTGACAACTTTTTATACATTTGCATTGTGATACGGTTTTATATCGAAGATATTAATTTCAATTTGTTATCGAAGCGCAAAGTTAAATCGTGGCTGAAAGCGGTAACCGAAGCCGAAGGAAAGCGAATAGGGGCGGTTGCCGTTATTTTTTGCTCCGGCGATTATCTGTTGCAGCTAAACCGCCGCTATTTGCAGCATGATTATAATACCGACATCATTACGTTCGACTACACGGAGGGCTGCGTGCTCGGCGGCGACCTGTTTATCGGCATCGATACGGTGCGCGCCAACGGAGAGCGCTACAAACAACCGTTTGAAGACGAATTGCACCGCGTCATCCTTCATGGGATTTTGCACCTTTGCGGGTACGGCGATGCTACGCCGGCGCAACAAAAAATAATGCGCGGTTTGGAAGATAAATATTTGGCCATGCGGGTTGAAACACAATTAAACTAAATTTATATATGAAAAGAAAAACAAAATTTAAGCAATTTGACTTCTGCTTCCGAAGATGGACGCGGAAGTCGTACGGTGCATTTGCAAGCATGCACAAGGTAGTAAAGGTGGGCGTGATACAGATTACTCTTAGTATCATTACCATGAATTTGTTGACGGCGTTTGCGCAAGACACCCTCACCTCGGTGCGCACGCTCACCCTCGACGAGGTAGTAGTCTCCGGACAGCGAGAGGACGCGCTTCCCAGTGTGGTGCGCAGTATTGCGGTGGTTACCCGCACCGAAGTAGAGGCGGCGCCCGCCCTGACACTCTCCGATTTTTTACGCTCCCTACCCACTCTTGATTTGAGGCAACGCGGGCCTCTCGGCACCCAAGCCGACCTTTCCATCCGCGGAGGCACATTCGACCAAACACAAATTCTTATCAACGGCGTTAATTTTTCAGACCCGCAAACGGGTCACCACAGCCTGAACATCCCTGTGGACTTGGCGGCCGTGGCCGGCATTGAGGTGATGCAGGGGCTGAGCGCTCCAGGCGCTATTGGCGGTGCGGTGAACGTCACTACCGCCGGGCATGCCCTGAATACGATGGACATTACGCTGGAAGGCGGCCGGTGGGGTTATTCCAACGTGGCGGGCAACGCTACGGTGGGCAACAAGCGCCTGCAGGCGTTCATTTCGGCCTCGCACCGGCAAAGCGAGGGCTACATCGCAAATACCGATTTCCGTACGGCGAACTTCTTTACCCACGCCCGCTATTTTTCGGCTGCCGGGCGTTTTGAGGCGCAAGTGGGCTATCAAGACAAGGATTTCGGCTCGCACGGTTTTTATTCTTTTAAGTTTCCCGACCAGTTTGAGCATACCCGCGTGGCGCTCGGCAGCCTTCGCTGGCAGCACATAGTAGGGGCTTTTGACTTCTCGGCTACGGCCTATTACCGGCAACACAACGACCGCTTTGAACTCGTTCGCGGCACCGCAACCGGCCGCAATGACCACCAAACCCGTGTGAGCGGGGGAGAAACAACGGTGGGCTACCGCAGCATTGCCGGCCGCACCGGTTTGTCGGCCGAGTTTCGCGAAGAACAAATTTACAGCACGGTGCTGGGCAACGATATTGCCCCCAAGCCGGTGCCGTTTGAACATAATCGACAATTCACGAAAGGAACGTCTCGCCAGGTTTTCCGGGGGCTTCTTTCGCACACTTATAATTACCGGAAATTTACGGGCACGGCGGGGGTTTCCTACCATTACAGCAACGACTTCGACAGCAAGCTCTGCGCTGCTGCCGATTTGCGCTACCGCTGGACATCGTACTGGTACTCGTATGCGGCGGTGAACCAGTCGTTGCGCCTGCCCACGTTCACCGACTTATATTATAAAACCGACACGCATGAGTCTAATCCCAACCTCAAGCCCGAAGAAGCGGTAACGTATGAGTTCGGAACGGGTTATGCCAAGCCCGATTTCAAAACCGCCGTAACGCTTTTTTACCGGCAGGGGAAAAACCTTATTGACTGGGTTTACGTGCAGGGCCTTGCGAAATCGCAAAGCCTCAACTACACCCACCTTGACGCCTTGGGCGCCGAATGGCAATTGCAATGGACGCCGGGAGCCGTCAACAAAAAAAGTTTCGTGCAATCGCTTTCCTTGAGTTACGGCTTTG
This sequence comes from Prevotellaceae bacterium, assembly GCA_031288855.1. The sequence continues at coordinate 343 of JAITQQ010000019.1, read as the reverse complement.
TTTATTTAGACAAGTCGGCCGACAACGAGGCGTCGTCGTATCTTTTGGATTATTTGAAGCATAAAGCAAACCTTAGTTTGGAGCATTTGTTGTTTTCCCCTTGCCTGAAAGCCTCGTGGCAGCTTGGCGTGCAGGACAGGGCAGGCAATTATGTGGACATCGGCACGGGAACGCCGAAGCCGTTTGACCCTTTCGCCCTGCTCAATTTGCGGGTGAGCTGGGAAGCGCCGCGCGTGGCGCTTTTCGCGGAAGCCCACAACCTGTTCGACACGCAGTATTTTGATTATGCCGGTTTGGTGCAGCCCGGCTTTTGGCTCATGGCCGGCGTGCGGGTGAGAATCGG
>JAITQQ010000181.1 GCA_031288855.1 Prevotellaceae bacterium | reverse complement strand
GCACCGAGCCGAAAATCAAGTTTTACTTCGGCGTGCGTGCCGATTTAAAAGACAAAGCGCAGTTCGACGACGTAACCACCGCGCTTCACGCCAAATTCGAGCGCATTAAGCAGGAGTTGGGGATTGGGTAAGGTGGATAAGGGTTATAATTCTTTTTTCAGGTAACTGCCTTAATTTTGACTATTATCTTGTTTCCCGCAAAGGTACACAAAATTCTCCATTTCCCTAAAAAACAAAAACCGCCACTCGCTTTTTCGGGCGACACTCTTAACGCTTAGTTCTTAACTCGCGTACGGCGCGGCGTCGAGTTGCGCCGTGTGTCCGTGCAGGAACTTGTGGTAGCCCGCTACGGCAATCATGGCCGCGTTGTCGGTGGTGAAACGCAATTCGGGGAGATAAGCCTTCCACCCCCGCCGGGCGCTTTCGTCAATGAAGCGGCGGCGCAAGCCGGAGTTCGCCGACACGCCACCCGCCACCGCCACCTCTGTTATTCCCGTTTGCGCCACCGCCCGAACCACATTCTCGAACAATATGTCGATAATGGTTTGTTGCAGCGAGGCGCACAGGTCGGCGCGGCGTTCATCAATAAAGTTTTTATTTCCGGCAAGCCGGTCGCGCAGGAAATAGAGGAACGATGTTTTCAATCCGCTGAAACTGTAGTTGAGGCCGCCCACGCGCGGTTTGGCGAATTGAAAGGCCGCGGCGTTTCCTTCCGCCGCCAGCCGGTCGATTACCGGGCCGCCCGGATACGGCAGCCCCATCACTTTGGCGCATTTGTCAAAAGCCTCGCCTGCCGCGTCGTCAATCGTATTGCCGATAATCTCGAAATCGAAATGGCTGCGCACCACAATGATTTGCGTGTGCCCGCCCGATACCAACAGACAAAGGAACGGAAACACAGGATGCGAAGAATGGGGAACGGAGAACGGGGAACGGAGAACGGAACATTGTTCATTGTTAATTGTTAATTGTTCACTGATAAAATGCGACAACACGTGCCCCTGCAAATGGTTTACTTCCACAAGCGCCGCGCCGGTAGCCAATGCCAGGCCTTTGGCAAAGGCATTGCCCACCAACAGCGACCCCAACAATCCGGGGCCACAAGTGAAAGCAATGGCATCGAGCGATTGCGGCGGCACGCCGGCCAATTTCAACGCCCGGTCAACCACCGGAATGATGTGCTGCTGATGCGCCCGTGAAGCCAGTTCGGGAATTACGCCGCCATAATTGCGGTGCACTTCCTGATTGGCCATGACGTTCGACAACAAGCATCCGTTGCGAATAACGGCTGCCGACGTGTCGTCGCACGACGATTCAATACCCAATACCGTAATTTCCTTTTTCTGCATTTTTCTTTAAAAGCCCTGCAAACATACGAAAAAAATCTTAACTTTGCGGTAATATAACATATGTTGCCATTTCTCATAAAGTTAAGGAAGGGAGTAATCATACTGTCCTTTGTGGTACTGAGTTTACCGCTGGTATCGTTTTTTGTGCTGCAAATCCCGGCCGTGCAAACTATGGCGGTGCATTGGGTCACGGCGAAAATACAAAAACAGTTGCCGCATGCAACCATATCGGTGGGCGCTGTGCATTTTTCTTTTTTCAACAAATTAGTGGTTACCAAAATTTTTATAGGCGACACACAGTCCGATACGTTGCTCTATGCGGGGCATACCACCATTACGCTGTCGGGGTACGACCTGTTGAAAAAAGACATTACCATAGGGTCGGCAAACCTTTACAATGGCGTACTCAACGTGGTTACAACGCCAACCGGCACCAACATTAAAGAAGCATTCGCCGGCCTTAACCGCAGCGACAGCACAGCCACCGGCGACTTAAAACTCACGCCGGCCGACATGAGCGTGAGCAGCCTGTCGCTGTCGAACTTTCGTTTCACGTACCGCAACCTGCGCAATCCGGGCAACCCCAGGCCGCCGGATGTGATTAACTTCAAAGACCTCGCCCTGAGCGAAATTTTTATCGATATCCACAACATAAACCTTCACAACGATACGATTTTCTTCCGCATCAAAGACCTGTCGCTTCTCGACAAAAGCGGATACCGTATAAAATCGCTTACTTCCGGCAAAGCGTATGTATGCAAACAGGAAATCATGATGCATGATGTGAAGATTGACGACACGCATTCGCTCGTCAGGATGAATTCATACGCCATGACGTTTAATCATTTTCGCGACTTCAACCAATATGTGGAAAAGGTGAAGATGTCTGCCGAGTTCAACAATACGATATTTTCTTTTCGCACGATTAATCATCTCGCCCCCAATTTTTATATGGATGATTTCACCTTGTCGCTCAACGGCTATGTAAGCGGCACTGTAGAAGATTTGCGAAGCGCTCGTTTGGATATCGGCATGCCCGATAGAACGACGCACATTGCCGCATCGTTTAAAATGGCGGGGTTGCCCGATATTAATGAAACCCGCATCAATATTGATGTAGAAGACATATACACCCACGCCGGAGATTTGGCGTATATACTGAAAAGTTTTATCAAGGACAAGTATAAAGCAAATACCGATAAAATGATACAAAGTCTTGGCGACATTCATTACAGTGGGAATTTCACCGGGCTTTACGACGATTTTGTAGTGTGTGGAAATGTAGAAACCTCTTTGGGAGATGCACAACTCGACATGCTGTTTCACCCTACCGAAAATAAAAGTTATACGGTGGAAGGCGAACTGCGTGCGGAAAATTTCCATTTCGGAAAATTGCTTCATCAAAAATTGCTCGGCCCTGTGAGCGCAAATGCAACCGCCACATTGGTGTTTAATCCCGCTTCCGGCGAAGATTTTCGCTTCACACTGAAAAAAGGCGATGCGCCGGCGTTCACTTTCAACCGTTACCGCTACACCAACATCACACTTAACGACGTTGTGCTTAGCAACCGCGATTTCAAAGGCCGCGTAAAGTGCAGCGACCCCAACCTCTCTATGGATTTCGACGGTTATGTGGCGTTTGCTGATGACGACGACAGCACTTTTGTATTCCGGCATAATTACACGACAAACATATACTACGCCAATCTTTTCCGGCTAAATTTCAACCTGCGCGATACAATTTCGGAACTCAAAGCCAACATCACGGCCAATTACCAATACACCGGCAATTTCGACGCCGGCACCGGAAGGGTAGAAATAACCAACCTTTTCTATCATGACCCGGTGGGCGTGCATCAACTTGGAACGCTTTCGCTGCTGTCGTCGTTCCGTGACGGCACATACAGTTCGCAATTGCGTGCCAACTTTGCCGATGCCGATTTCCGTGGAAACCGCCCCTTTCTTCACTTTCTCAAAGATGTTTCCTATGCCGGCTATGACAAGTATCTGCCTTATTTGAGCGACACCGTGACGCCGCACATTTGCCAAAAACCCGATTACGAATTTAAGTTGCATTTCAAAAAATCAAACAGCATTGCCTATTTACTGCATCCCGAATTATTTATTGCCGAGAATACGCAACTGCACGTACAGCTAACGCCCGACCAACAACTCACCGCCACATTCAACAGCCCCATGCTCGCGTTAGGTAACGACTGGGCGCGAAAAGTTTCGGTCAATGCGCAAAATTCCGGCAACAAAATGGACATGGCGCTGCACATCGGCTCTTCCGAGTTCTTCGGTTTGCCGGTCAATAATATTTCCGGACAAATTCAATATGCCGACAACAACATCAGCACCACCCTCACCTACGACAACAACAGCAAGCGTTCCAACAAAGGGTCGCTGCACTTTAACACCCTGTTGAGCCGCCCGGAGCAACGAAAAAAGCCGCTCATCGGCTTGCATATTCTCCCTTCCGAAATTATACTTAACGATACCGCGTGGCGCATCAAATCCTCCCCTATCACGATTGACAACGAGATATTGCAATTCAACCAGTTTCAAATTTCCAACCAGCACCAGCAAGTAGTGGTAAACGGCACTGTTTCGCATCAGCAGTCCGACACCTTATCAATTCATTTTAACAATTACGACCTGTCGAATTTCAACGCTTTCACGGCGCAGAAAGGCTACAACCTGAAAGGCAGCATATCGGGCGAAGCCTTGTTCACCGGCCTGTACGACACGCTCATGCTCTTTGCACATTTCGACGGAAGGAAATTAATCATTAACGAACACCCGCTGGGCGACCTCGCCTGGCAAAGCAACTGGGACAACGGAAAAAAACTGTTCCGGGTGACGGCCGAAATCAGCGAAAACAATAAGAAAAACGCCATATTAAACGGCATCTATATTCCAAAAACCGATTTCCTGGAAGCCGATTTAACCCTTAACCATTTCAAGGCCGTACACGTAGAGCCCTTACTCCAAAAGGTGTTGACCAACCTCGGCGGGTCGCTCTCGGGCAATTTGCAGGTGCGGGGGTCGCGGAAAAAGCCGGTGCTCTACGGCACAAATGTAGTGCTCGACAGCCTCCGCCTCACGGTTGATTATCTGAAAACAAACTACCTGCTCACCGTTCCGGTGGAAATTACGCCAACCGCCATCAGCATACACAATGCGTTGGTGCGCGACGGCATGGGCGGAAAAGGAATACTCAACGGAACACTGCACCACCAACATTTCAAAAATATAAAATACGACCTCAGTGTCCAACCCGAAAACATGTTGTGCTTAAACACCACGTTGAAAGACAATGACGCTTTCTACGGAAAAGCGCATGCCACCGGGTTTATACAAATCAAAGGCGACGATGAGCAAATTAAATTCGACATCACTGCCACTACCGACGCCAACACTATAGTTTACATACCGCTCCAAAATAATTACCAAGCCAAAGAAAGCGGCATGCTCAAATTTGTTGAGCCCGAAAAAACCGAAGACAGCGAGTGGCGACCGCGCAATACTTCCATCGTGAAACAGGGGCAGAAAATGACATTCAACATCAACCTTGCGGCAACCCCGAACGCAGAGGCGCAAATCATATTCGACCAAAAGGCCGGCGACATTATACGCAGTCGCGGAAGCGGAAATATCACCTTCAACATTAATCCCGAAATTGACAAGTTCGACCTCTACGGAGATTACTCCATTGAGCAGGGCGATTATTTTTTCACGCTGCAAAACATTATCAGCAAAAAGTTCATCATGGAACAAGGCAGCCGCATTGCTTTTAACGGCGATATCAGTAAAACAATGCTTGATATTACAGGCGTATATAAAACAAAAGCTTCGTTGGGCACCCTAACGGAAGACACCTCGTCGGTGAGCCGGGTGCGGAGAAATGTAGATTGCAAAATTCATGTGTCCGGCAACCTGTTCACGCCTACGCTGTCGTATAATGTAGAGATGCAAAACCTCGACCCCAGCATACGGGCGCAAGTGCAAAGCGCATTGAACACAGAAGAAAAAATGACGCGGCAATTCCTGTCGTTGCTCGCTTTTAACAGTTTTATGCCCGACCAGCAATCGGGAATTAGTAGCGTGAATATTTCGGCAAGCACGTCGGAACTGTTGTCAAACCAACTGAGCAACATGTTCACGCAACTCAACATTCCCCTCGATGTGGGATTTATGTACAACTTTTCGGAGCAAGGGCATAACGCATTCGACGTGGCCGTATCTACCCAACTGTTCGATAACCGCGTGGCCATTAACGGCACGCTCGGAAACGGAAAGAAAAACACAACGGAAAATTCGTTCACCGGTGATATAGATTTGGAATTGAAAATCGACCCGCAGGGGCGGTTTCGCGCGAAGGCCTTCACCCACTCGGCCGACCAGTTCACCGACCAATTCGACAATTCGCAACGAAGCGGCGTGGGCTTCGTATATCAGGAAGATTTTAACACATTCAAAGAATTATTTAACCGGTGGTTTGGAAAAAAGAAGAAACGAAAAACAAGTGACGCCGCCGAAAATAAACAGGAAAATAAAGCACAAAACGACAATAAAGAAAATTAGCCTTGAAAAAGATAATATTTCTACTCCTCTTGTTACTCTTATCCTTTGCGGCATACACACAAATTGCCGCAGGCGCTGCGCAATACCACAAGTACATACCCCTGCTGCAAGGAAAGCGGGTGGGCGTTACGGCCAACCACACGTCGCTTATTGACGGCACACACTTGGTTGATGCGTTGTTGCAAAACGGCGTGAACGTAGTGCGCATTTACGCGCCGGAACACGGATTTCGAGGAAAAGCGGACGCCGGCGCATCGCTCTCTTCCACAAAAGACGAAGCCACAGGACTTGATATTGTATCGCTCTACGGAAAAAACCACAAGCCCACGCCCGAACAACTACAAGGGATTGACTGCATGCTGTTCGACATGCAGGACGTAGGATTGCGCTTCTTCACCTATCTTTCAACCTTGCATTACATCATGGAAGCCTGCGCCGAACAAGGCATTCCGGTGATTGTGCTCGACCGCCCAAACCCAAATGGGCACTATGTGGATGGCCCAATATTAGAGCCGGAACACCGCTCTTTCGTAGGCATGCACCCTATTCCCGTAGTGCACGGAATGACGCTTGGTGAACTTGCCGGCATGATTAACGGCGAACGATGGTTGAAAAACGGCCTGCAATGCAGCCTCACGGTAATACCCTGCACCGGATACACCCACCGCAGCCGCTATGAACTTCCGGTAAAACCCTCTCCCAACCTGCCGAACATGCAAGCAATATATTTGTATGCGTCGTTATGTTTTTTCGAAGGCACGGCGGTAAGCCTCGGACGCGGCACTGCGTTTCCGTTTCAGGTATTCGGACATCCGGATTTCAAAGGCGTTTATCATTTTTCGTTTACGCCGGAAGCGGTAGAAGGCGCTACAAATCCGCCATTGAAAGGCCGGCAATGTTACGGCGTGGACTTGCGCAACTTTCCGCAGGAACAGCTGCGCAGTGAAGGGCGCATCAGGTTGGAATGGCTATTAAACGCCTATCGTCATTTCCAATCAAAAGACAAATTTTTTCTTCCCTATTTTTCAAAGCTGTGGGGCACGGCACGCATCCGGCAGTTGATAGAACAAGGCGCTACCGAAGCGGAAATCAGGGCAAG
>JAITQQ010000172.1 GCA_031288855.1 Prevotellaceae bacterium | reverse complement strand
TTTATACAATATTTAAAAATAATTGCCCTAAAATTTTGTTATTCAAAGCAATTTACATATCTTTGCATAAATTTTAGTATTTGGCTAAAATTAACTTTTATTTTATTAATTAATTTTTTTTTATTTTCGTTCTATGAACATTTTTGTATCCAGTTTAAGTTTCAAATCTTCTAATGAGGATTTAAAACGATTGTTCGAAGCTTACGGTGAGGTTTCTTCCGCCCGTATTATCACTGACCGTGACTCTCGTCGCTCTAAAGGCTATGGCTTTGTAGAGATGCCGAATGACCAGGAAGGTGAAGCCGCGATCAATGCACTCAATGGCTCCGAACAAGGAGGACGGACTATCAACGTATCGGTAGCTCGTGAACGTGAACAACGCAGCTACTAAAACTTTTTGTTTTATATAGCGAAAAATCAAGCCGTCCCGTAAGGAACGGCTTATTTTTAAATAATTTTTACTAAACTATATTTATGGCTACAACAGCAGATTTTAAAAATGGACTTTGTATTAATTTTAATGGGAAGCCTTGCGCTATCGTATGGTTTCAGCATGTAAAACCCGGCAAGGGGGGCGCGTTCGTAAAAGTAAAAATGCGCAATCTTGAAAACGGAAGAATATTAGAAAACACTTATACGGCCGGCGAGAAAATCGATATTATTCGTATTGAACGCCGCCCTTACCAGTTTTTGTACAAAGACGAGTCGGGCTTCCACTTCATGCACGGCGAGACGTTTGAACAAATAGACTTGCAGGAAGAAATGATTGACAACGCCGACCTGATGGCCGAAGGACAATTCGTGGAAATGATGTTCCACGCCGACGATGAACGGGTACTGACTTGCGAACTGCCGCCTTTTATCGAATCGGAAGTGACCTACACGGAGCCGGCTGTGAAGGGCGACACCGCCTCTACCAATGCGCAGAAAAGCGCTACCATTGCCACCGGCGCGGAAATCATGGTGCCGTTGTTCGTCAATCAGGGCGATAAAATTAAGGTGGACACCCGCACACGCAGTTATGCCGAACGTGTAAAATAACCGCCGGCAAACACTTTACTCAGTCTTTTAAGATGCCCGCACCCATTCGAAATCGCCATCGTTGGGTGCGGGTTTCATTTCACAAATACCCGCGCCGCCGTATCGGGCTTTATCTTGTGTCGCGAAAGATGTTGAATTAAAATTTCAGCCGTTGTGGTTGTGGTGCGCTCGCCCTCGTCGCGGTGCGCAATCAAAGGCATAAACGTTGACGCTACATACGTGCTCATTCCTACTTTGTAGGGCTTCCGGGCATCTAAGGAACGGCCGGCATAGTCGGTGAGTTGCACCTCAACTGCAATGGTGGTGTCGGCAACATCACGCACAACGGTGTAGTGCGCTCCCGAAATTTGCAACTCCGTTTTTCTTTCGCGATTGTAGGCCTGTTTCAGAAATTCTTTTATTTCGTCGAGCGACATGGTGTAGGTCATCATCTGGTTGGCAAAAGGGTCGAGCTCGTAAACCTGTTCAAAGGTAATGTTCCCTTTGGGAATAGCGGGTACGCGCATTCCGCCGTTGTTGGCAAACGCCATGTCCCAATGGTTTTCGGCGGACAGCGCATCGGTAATAAAATTCCCCAAAGCGTTTTTTCCTGTGATGTCGTCCGTAGTATAGCCTACTACCCGCTTCAGGAGCGGATTGTTCTTGTAGGTTTCCATAAGCGTTTGTATGGCCGTATCTACGGCGGTCAGCGAAGCAGTGGGTACGAGAATACTTTTTTTCGATACTACTTTGCCGTCTTTCAGCACCAGTGTGGTCTTCCCGATATGTTTCAAATACGCGCCGGTTTGCGTAATCAGCACGTTGTTCGTGTCAATGCCAACCGGCAAGGTGGTGTGCGAGTGCCCGCCTACAATCACGTCGGCTTGCGGGAGCTGCAAGGCCAAACGCACATCGTCTATCACACCCAGATGGCTCAGCACGATGAACACATGTCCCGAATCGCGCAGAGCGGCGTAGTTGGCGGCTGCGGCAAGTCCATTGGAAAATGTAATGCCTTCCACATTATCCTGCAACGTGGAGGGGCGGCCATGCGCTTCCAACTGCAACAGCCCGAGTATAGCCACTCTCAAACCGTTTACTGTGGTGACGACATAAGGTTTAACCGCGCCGTTTAACACAGTGGCGGAAAAATCGGCATTGGCGCACAGGAACGGAAAGCCGGCTTGCGCAATGCGGTCTTTCAGTACTTCCTGCCCATAATCAAACTCGTGGTTTCCGATGGTGTTTGCAGCATAACCTATGCGGCTCATCAAATCAATCATCGGGAAGCCGCGCTCCGCGTGCTGGTCAACTACCGGACTGCCGGAGAACAGGTCGCCGGCGCTCAGCAGCAGCACGCGCGAAAAGCTGTCGCGCTGGCTCTGCACGTAGGCAGCCAGTTTCGGCATGTTGTCAATGCGGGCATGCACGTCGTTGGTTGATATGATGACCAGCGTGTCGTAGCCCTGCCGTTGGTTTAACGCGGAATGTCCCGAGCGGCCGCACGCACCGAGAACAAGGAACAGCGCCGCTATTGTGTATAATAAAATTTTTCTCATTGTCTTGTTTTTTTGTAAAAGTACATGAAAAAATCGAATTTTCACGTATCTTTGCGAAAAATAAGGATAATGAAAACAACATCAGCCATACAAACAGACATCCGCAGCACACTCCACCCTCAGTTTATCACAGACACTGCCGGTGCGCAACTGGTGGTACTGCCTCAACAGGAATTTGAATCTATAATGGAGGACATCGAAGAGTGGGAAGACAACTTCCTGCTCGCGAAAGCCAAAGCCGGCGATACGGGCGAACGTATCCCTATGGAAGATGTTTTTAACATGATTGAAACCGCCAGACAAAAGGCATAATCATGAGGTACACGATTATCGGAGACCGCAAAGACGTGTATCGCCGATAACAGTACGAGGTATCATAGTAATCGCTGCCTTCAGTTCACGATCACGCTCAGCTCGCTGCTCCAGGGGCCGTGTTGAAGGCGCGGGTTAATCCACGCCGCCATGAGGAGAAGACGCTTGCCGATATCCCCATCGTCAAAAGACAGGTCGGTGTGCAGGCG
>JAITQQ010000153.1 GCA_031288855.1 Prevotellaceae bacterium | reverse complement strand
AAATTCTATAAAATCTATTATCAGGAGGAAAATTGAAATATGTCTTACAATCCCACCACTCATCATCGCCGCAGTATCCGCCTGAAAGGATATGATTATTCGCAGGCAGGATTGTATCTTGTTACCATCTGTTGTCAAAACAGGGTGTGTCATTTTGGAAAAATCGAAAACGGTGGAATGATTTTAAACAATATTGGGAAAATTTCGCAACAATGTTGGTTGGAAATTCCAAAACATTTTCCTGATGCAAAATTACATGAATATGTTGTTATGCCTAACCACATTCATGGTATCATTGAATTGGTAGGGGCGAAAAATTTTTCGCCCCTACGACCACATGGGACATCTCGAACAATCGGTTCAATTATTCGTGGATTCAAAATCGGCGTCACAAAGCAATTGGGCGTTTCAATTTGGCAGCGCAATTATTACGAACATGTTATCCGAAACGAACGGTCGCATCAAAATATTTCCAATTATGTCGTCAACAATCCTGCAAAATGGCAGAATGATAAATTCTATGAAGATGTATTCGGTAGGAACGAAAAATTTTTCGCCCCTACCTGTAGGATAAAATAAAAAACCCCGGTGTGATCTGTTCCCGGGGTCGGTTGAATGTATTACAGTGATTAGAACGGCAAATCGTCGCCTGGGGCCTGCTCAATTACCGGCTCTGGAGGAGTAGCGGCAGGTTTCTCGGCAGTTGTTCCTCCGCCTTGTTGTTCATTGTCTGATTTTCTACCAAGAAGCCTTATCGTATCGGCTATTATTTCGGTGGCATAACGCTTTTGTCCGTTTTGGTCTTCCCAACTGCGGGAGCGCAATTTGCCTTCCACATACACTTGCCGGCCTTTGTGTACATACTTTTCGGCGAATTCGGCCAATACACGCCATAGCACCACATTGTGCCATTCGGTTTGTTCCTTTACTTCCCCATTCTTGTCTTTGTAGCGCTCGGTGGTGGCTATTGGAATGGTGACAACAGGCACTCCGCTTTCAAGATGGCGCACTTCGGGATCTTTCCCGACGTTTCCGATTAACATTACTTTGTTTAGTGACATAAGATTTAGTTTTAGGTGGTTGATAATTATAGATCACGCCGCTAAGTTAATCATTATTTTGGAATAATACCGAAATTTTCAGCATTTTTTTCAAGAAAAGCGTCAATAAGGCGCGGAATGCTGTGCCGCTCGAAGTCCTGTAAGGGCACGCAAAGGTAATGTTGGAGCAGGGTTTGGGGGATTGTATCCATCTTGACAAGATAAAAACGCGCCCACAGGGTTTGGTGCGTCAATTGGTGCTTGATGAGCGGCGAAAAACGGATAATTTGGACTTTTCCGCCGGAAAAAAGTTTTTTCCAATCGGGTTGCGCCGGTATTTTTTCGGGCGAAATTTCTGTTTCCGTTTCAATGAGCGGAAACTCATACAAGCCTTTCCAGATGTCGTTTTTCGAACGTTGATGTAAATATACGTGACGCTTTTCCTGCACGATAAAATAATGGAAATAGCGCGTGCGTATTTCGGGCTTCCGGCTTTTTACCGGCAATTCCGCTACTTTTTTGGTGCGAAAGGCATAACATCCTTCGTTTAAAGGACATTCGGCGCATTTTGGGGTTTTGGGTACGCACACCAACGACCCGAAATCCATGAGCGCCTGGTTAAAATCGGCCGGATAGCGTTGTGAAATGAGTTCTTGCGCCAACGTGCGCAAAGTTTTCTTTCCTTCGCTGCTGTCGATGGGCGTATGGATGCCGAACATCCGTGTAAGAATGCGGTATCCGTTGCCGTCGAGCGCCGGCGCGGGCTCATCAAAAGCGAAGGAAGCGATGGCCGCTGCGGTGTATTCGCCAATTCCTTTAAGCGATAGGAGGCCGCTGACGGATGTTGGAAATTGTCCGTTATGATGCGCTACGACAGCTTGTGCGGTAATGTGGAGATTTCTTGCACGAGAGTAATAGCCCAATCCCTGCCAGAGTTTCAGCACCTCGTCGAGCGGGGCTGCCGCCAGTGCTTCAACCGTAGGATATTGGCCGGTGAACCGTAAATAATAGGAATAGCCCTGCTCCACGCGGGTTTGTTGCAGAATAATTTCCGACAGCCATATTTTATATGGGTCTTTCGTATTTTTCCAAGGCAGGTCGCGATGATTTTTTTTAAACCAGCCCAATAAAGTTGCAGTAAAATCCATAATTAATGAACAAAAATACGCACAATTTTGGAATAATAACGAAAAATCGTATCTTTGCATCCTTAAAATTTAGGAGAGATGGCAGAGTGGTCGATTGCGGCGGTCTTGAAAACCGTTGAACTGCGAGGTTCCGGGGGTTCGAATCCCTCTCTCTCCGCCAATTTTCGAAAATGCTGTAAATAATGCATAGTCAATATTTTCCTGTATTGACCATTCGATTTTGAACAAATTCCCTTTATTTTCTCAAAAAATGTGTAAATTTGTGTATGGTAAAGAAGGTAGCTATACGCATCTTTCGTTTTTATTGTGACGGATTCCGGAGCATGACCATCGGCAAAACGCTTTGGCTGATTATATTTATTAAGCTGTTCGTGATGTTTGCGATATTGAAAATATTTTTCTTTCCCGATTATTTGGGAAAGTTCGATACTGCGTCGGATAAACAGGAGTATGTTTCCGGCGAACTGATACAACGTGCCATTAACCCATAAAATTTATACTTATGATGGAAGTTATCAACTCTTCTCTTATTGATTGGTCGCGGGCACAATTTGCTTTGACGGCCATCTACCATTGGCTCTTTGTGCCGCTCACCTTAGGGTTGGGCGTCGTGCAGGCCATTATGGAAACGTTTTACTACAAAACGGGCGATGACTTTTGGAAAAAAACCGCCCAATTTTGGATGAAAATTTTCGGCATCAACTTCGCGATTGGCGTGGCCACCGGACTGATTTTAGAGTTTGAGTTCGGCACAAACTGGTCGAACTACAGTTGGTTTGTAGGCGACATTTTCGGTGCGCCGCTGGCGATTGAAGGCATCGTGGCGTTTTTCATGGAAGCCACTTTCATTGCGGTGATGTTCTTCGGATGGAATAAGGTGAGTAAGGGCTTTCACCTTGCTTCTACGTGGCTCACTATTTTGGGCGCTACCATTTCCGCATATTGGATATTGGTGGCCAACGCGTGGATGCAATATCCCGCCGGCATGCAATTCAACCCCGACACCGTGCGCAACGAGATGGCGAGTTTTTGGGAAGTGGCGCTCTCGCCGGTAGCGCTCAATAAATTTTTCCATACTGTGCTGTCGGGATGGATTATTGGCGCTATGTTTGTGGTGGGCATTGCGAGTTGGTTTCTGTTGAAAAAACGAGAAACGAAATTTGCGTTGGCGAGCGCCAAAATCGGCGCTATTTTCGGCATGGCGGCCTGCGTGTTGTCAATATGGACAGGCGACGGCTCGGCACATCAGGTGGCACAACGGCAACCAATGAAACTCGCCGCTATGGAAGGGTTGTATGAGGGGCGCGAAGGCGCAGGATTAGTGGGTGTCGGGCTGCTGAACCCTGCCAAAACAAAGTATAACGACAGCGAAGACCCGTTCCTGTTTAAAATAGAATTTCCCAAACTGCTTTCGTTTTTTGCCGAACGCAATTTGGATGCATACGTTCCGGGAATTACCAACATCATTGAAGGCGGCTACCGGCAAAATGACGGGACAATAGCGCTTCCGGCCGAAGAAAAAATAGCGCGCGGCAAACTCGCCATTCAAGCATTGGCCGACTACCGCACGGCGAAAAACGACAGCCTCAAACAACAAGCCCGCGCCACGCTCGACGAGCATTTCCAATACTTCGGATATGGCTACATCAAAAACCCGGCGGATTTAATTCCTCCGGTAGGGCTGACGTTCTATACTTTTCACCTGATGGTTATCCTCGGCGGCTTTTTGCTGCTGCTGTTTGCCGTAGCGACTTATTTATCGTGCAAAAATAAATTTGAAAACAAACGATGGTTGCAGTGGGTTTGTCTTTTTTCTATTTTCCTTGCCATCATTGCCGGGCAAGCCGGATGGGTGGTGGCCGAAGTGGGGCGACAGCCGTGGGCTATTCAGGATATTTTGCCGGTGTCGGCGGCCATTTCCAATTTGTCGTCGTCGTCGGTGCAGGTAACTTTCTTTGTTTTCCTCGCCTTGTTCACCGTGCTGCTCATTGCCGAGTTGAAAATTATGATTAATGCAATAAAAAAAGGGCCACAAATTAATTAAACGATAAAACTATGAATACTTATATACTTTTACAACATTACTGGTGGTTTTTGGTAGCCCTGTTGGGCGCGCTTTTGGTGTTCCTGCTGTTTGTGCAGGGCGGGCAATCGCTGTTGTTTATTATCGGGAAAAATCCGCTGCAACAAAAAATGCTGCTGAACTCCACCGGCCGCAAATGGGAATTTACGTTCACGACGTTAGTCACGTTCGGCGGCGCGTTTTTTGCTTCGTTCCCGCTGTTTTATTCTACGAGTTTCGGCGGCGCATACTGGGTGTGGGTTTTGATTTTGCTTTGTTTTGTGCTGCAAGCCGTGTCATACGAATATCAGGCAAAGAAAGGCAATCTTTTGGGGAAGAAAACCTACCAGGTGTTTCTTTTGTTGAACGGCATACTCGGCCCGGTGCTGTTGGGCACTGCGGTGGGTACGTTCTTCAACGGCGCGGAATTTACAGTCAACAAACAACAGCTTGTTGAGGTATTGAACCCGGTTATTTCGTCGTGGGCTACGCCTTGGCATGGGCTCGAAGCCGCATTGGTAGTATGGAATGTATGCCTCGGACTGGCGGTATTTTTCCTGTCGCGCGTGTTGGCATCGCTCTATTTCGTCAACAATATCGACGATGCGGAAATACAAAGCCGGTCGCGCAAACAACTGCGCTTGGATACTGTGCTGTTTTTGCTGTTCTTCCTCACGTTCCTCGTGCACCTGTTGTTGCAAGACGGATTTGCCGTGCACCCCGATACTAAGGAAGTATTTTTGCAGCCTTATAAATATTTTTACAACTTTATTGAAATGCCTGCGGTGCTTGCCGTGTTGTTGCTTGGCGTGGTTGGCGTATTGTTCGGCATAGGGAAAACTGTTTTTTGCGAAAAGTGGAACAAGGGTATCTGGTTTGCCGGAACAGGAACAGTGCTCACCGTGTTGGCGCTCTTGCTGTGCGCCGGATGGAACAACACTGCCTACTATCCTTCGCTGCACGATTTGCAAAGTTCGCTGACCATTGAAAACAGCTGCTCCAGTTTCTTCACGTTAAAAACAATGAGCTATGTGTCGATACTTATTCCGTTTGTGTTGGCCTACATTGTGTATGCGTGGCGGGCGTTAGACCTGCATAAGATTAGCAAAGAGGCGATGAAAGACGACAAGCATTTGTATTGATTATTCGTTTTTGAACACCCAATAGCGCTGCAACACATAATTAAAGCATAGAGACACGATGATGTCGGCAATAATCCGGCTTATCTTATAGTCGATATGCGCAAAGGTTGTGATGCAATAAGTGCCTGCAACTTTCAATACAATGCTGCTTATGACAACCAGAAAAAAACGCCACAGCTGTTGCGGAAGCGAAAACCGGTAGCCGATTTTTCCGGAGTAAAAAGACCATTTCTTGTTTATGGAAAAATTGACCACTGCGCCCAGTACACAACTGACGGCAATAGACAGGGTATAGTACACGCCAAGCAGTTCGGTGAGAATAATCATGGTAAGGTAATCGCACATTCCGCCTGTAAATGCGGAAAATTGCGCCTTGATAAAAACTTTCAGCCGGTTTAGCATACTCAATGTGATTTGTCCGCCTGTTCGTCTTTGTCGCGCCGGTCGGCTATCTTCAATAGTTTGCAAAAATCTATGAGATTAACAACAAACAGGATAACGCAAGCCATGATGCCGGAATAGATAATAGAGCCTTCGAAAATCACTTCGAGCAACAGGAAGAGCGAAACGATAATCCGCACTTCGGTGGGGCCTAACAAGCCGGAGTCAATCGTATATTCGTTGATGATTTTATACCGCAGCAGCGTAGTCATCATTGCCCATCCGTAGAGCACCACAAACCCGAAGCCCAGCAGCGCCCACTCGCCGCCCACGTAGATGATGTAGCCTAACCCGATAAGAATATTTGTAAGCCAGTCAACCGTGTAATCGAGCGAAAATCCGTACCACTTTCGCGGTTTGTTGCGGAAGTAGGCCAGCCGGCCGTCGAGCGAGTCGCCGAACCAGTTTATGAAGAACCCTAAAATGCCCAACAGCAGCAAACATCTGTGGACATAAAGCGCCAAAACAAATCCTGTTGCGGTTACTAAACTACCCATCAGGCCAATGGCCGTGAGCATATCCGAATTCATCCACGAGGGAATGTGCTGCACCAAAAAAGCGATAAAACGCTGTTCGGATGCCCTCAAAATGTTTGTCCTGTGCCTGTCTTTGCTGAGTCTTGACAATATTTCATTATCGGTATTCATGGCTTCTAATTTTTTAAGACTTGGAATACGGTTAGGGCTAAAGTATCACAAAGATAGCAATTTTTTGCACATTCAAAATTCTTTTTTTACCTTTGCCACGAACAAACCAATTAGAAATGAACAGCACACGGATAACGATTAACGGAAAACGGCCAACGGAGAACGGCTGCATTTTTCCGTTAACCTTTAACCGTTCCCCGTTAACCGCATTCATTGTTAATTAAACATTAATTTACCCCCCCCCCCCCCCCGAAAATCGTGTTAATCAGTTAGTTACAGCGCTATCATTAGTCAAGGCTTGGCGAACATTAGTCAAAGCTTGGCGAATATTAGTCAAGGCTTGGCGAACATTAGTCAAAGCTTGGCGAACATTAGTCAAAGCTTGGCGAATATTAGTCAAAGCTTGGCGAACATTAGTTAAAGCTTGGCGAATAGTAGTCAAAGCTTGGCGAATAGTAGTCAAACCAATATTTATTTATCAAACAACTTAAAAATGGAGGAAATCGTTATGACAAAGGATTACATTCCCAGCACCGACGCCGCCTTTAACGTGTGGCAGCGCAATTTAATCAACAAGGCCGAAGCCGCCGCCGCGCTGCTGGGTATCACGGCAGACACTATTGCGGCGTTGCGCATCAAGGAGTCGCGTTGGGAGGTGGCTTTCGCTGCCGCCGAGAACCCGCAGTTCCGCACCAAATTGGCCATAAGGGAAAAGCAGGAGGCGCGGAAAGACCATGAGGCGACGCTGCGCAGTTTTAACAATTCTTACTTAATCCACAATCCGGCCATGACCGACGTGATGCGCGAAGACTTTGGCCTGCCCATTCACAAAACCACGCGCACGCCGTCGCCGGTAGCCACCACCTACCCCGATTTCGACATCGACAGCAGCACCATCCGCCGCCTCACCATTCATTTTTACAATCAGGGGCAGGAAAAGTCGAAGGCTAAACCTGCAGGGCAGCATGGCGCGGAAATCCGTTGGGCGATTAGCGATGTGCCGGTGGTTGACGTAGCGGACTTAATTCATTCGTCATTCGACACGCACACGCCGTTTACCCTCGAGTTTGAGGGGCATGAGCGCGGAAAGACCGTGTATTTCTGCCTGTGTTGGGAGAACACGCGCGGCGAGAAAGGCCCCTGGAGCGAAATCGTGAGTGCGATAATACCGTAAAATTATAAATTAAAAATATTTAAAATTATGAAAAAATTAATCGTATTATTAAGTTTATCGTTGGCGATTTCTTCTTGTACGCCATACATTTATCTCAAACACGAACTTGTAGAAGGAGATTTGGAAAATCAGATGGACAAGGTACAATTGTTCATTGACCGGGATATTAGTATTGAACGAGTCGTTACTTCCAAAGAAGCAGGCTTAAGTCAAAAAGGAACTTATTCTACGCGGCAAGGCATCATGTACTACACCATAAAATTTGACGCCAAGTTACCGGGGTTAGTAGGTTCGGGTTCTACAGAAGAAAAAATAATTGTAATATTAGACGAAAAAGCCTCAGAATGTTTGCCATTCAAAAATTTCGGCGATGACGAATTTTATCACTTAGTTGGCGAAAAAAAATCAGGAAAATTTACAGTGACCTATGACGGACACGAATATGAAGTATCACAAGGACATGAAGCCAAGCTAATGATGAAACGGGCGGATAACAAGAAAATAAAAAAGAAAGTCCACAAAGCCAAAGGAAGAAGATTATAGCTCATTAAAATTCAGGCAAACATGAAAACAATAATATTAGTATGCATTTTGCAATTAATGATTGTCCCATTATTTGGACAAGAAGAACGATGGACACCATCGTCAAAAGACGAACGTAAAAAGGATGTGCGCGTAGAGCAAACCGATGACAAAGAGTCGAAAGGTGGCGTTGTATCTAAAGTAAAATCATTTTTCTCCAAAAAAGATACTGATTCCGGCGATAATGAAGAACGGAATGCTGAGGCGAAAACCTATTATGAAAAAGGCGAGAAAGCGTATAAGGATGAGCTATATGAACTCGCTATTGAATACTTTGAAACATGTGTTAGTTTAAATCCCAAACATGACCTTGCTCATTATTGGATGGGAGAGAGTTATTATGACTTGAAAGAACATAAGAAAGCAATTGCATGTTACAAGCAAGCGCTTAAATACAATCCGGATGACCATATGGCATATTTTTCAATAGGGTCTTGTTATTATCAATTGGACGATTCTAAAGCAGGAATAGAATTTTTGCAAAAAGCAATTGCTTTAAATCCGGGTCATAAACATTCGCACAATTTAATGGGACATTGTTATTATGACCTGAAAAATTATAAGAAAGCGCTGTTATGCTATCAAAAGGCGCTGGAGATAGACCCCGATGACGCGACTGCACGCAAAGGCCTTGAGTCTTGCCGGCGTAGATGATAAAAACGGACATCATCCGATACAGAATGCTCAAGCACCGCCCGGTTATCGCCGGGCGGTTTTGCTTTTGTGGGGGAATTACGAAAATTTAGGGTTATATCCGGTTTTTTTGCGGTTATCTATGCGCAGGGAAGTCATACGCTCCTTAAAGCCGCCATCCTGCAAGAATTGGTCGCCTAACCTTTTCAAAAGTTTTGCCAATAAATA
>JAITQQ010000142.1 GCA_031288855.1 Prevotellaceae bacterium | reverse complement strand
TGCAGCACCACGATTTTATCGGCATGCTGAATGGTGGACAGGCGGTGCGCAATCACAATAGACGTGCGGTTTTTCATTAGTTTTGTGAGGGCGTCTTGTACCAAACGTTCGCTTTCGGTGTCGAGCGCCGAGGTGGCTTCATCAAGAATGAGAATGGCGGGATTCTTAAGGATGGCGCGGGCAATGGAGAGGCGTTGGCGTTGTCCGCCCGATAACCGGTTGCCTTGGTCGCCGATATTGGTTTGATATCCGTTTTCCATTTGTACGATAAACTCGTGGGCATTGGCGGTTTTTGCGGCTTGGATAACGTCTTCCTCCGTTACGTTTTCCGCACCTAATACAATGTTGCTATATACCGAGTCGTTAAACAGGATAGGCTCTTGCGTCACAATCCCCATGAGGCTGATAAGGTCTTTGGGATGATAATTTTTGATGTTGATGCCGTCTAACAGAATTTCGCCCGGCGACACGTCGTAGAAGCGGGGAATCAGGTCGGCCATTGTTGTTTTTCCCGCACCCGAAGGGCCGACCAGAGCAACCATAGCGCCTTTCGGAATGTGCAGGTTTATGTTTTTCAGCACCTCTTCCGAATCATAACGGAAGGAAACATTACGATATTCAATACTATCGTTGAACGATGTGACAGAAACCGGATGGTCGTTTTTCCGGATGGTAATGGGGGTGTCTAAAATTTCGAAAATCCGCTCGCCCGACGCCAAGCCGCGCTGAATATTCGCATACGCATTTGCAATAGAGCGTGCAGGCATCAGCAATTGATAGTAGAAAATCCAATATCCCATGAATGCGCCTATAGTCATGTCGAGGCGCCCGGTTTCCAACATCCATCCTCCGTAGAAAAACACCCCCATGGCTACCGTGATGCCAAGAAATTCCGATAAGGGCGAAGCCAATTCCAACCGGTTAAACATTTTTTTCGAGATCGTGCGGTGGGCGGTGTTTGTTTCTTCAAGCCTTTTACAAACGTATCGTTGCGCATTGAATGCTTTAATGATGCGAATACCCGATATGGTTTCTTCGAAATAAGACACAATTTCTCCCATCAGTGATTGCGCTTTGCTGCTGCTGCGCCTTAGTTTCACTACAATCTTGCCGATGAAATAAAATGAGATGGGAAGGGCTATCAGGGTTATTGTAGTCAATTCAACGGACATGTAAAACAGCACGCACAAATTTCCGATAAAGACCAACGGATCGCGCAATATGATGTGAAACGAGCTTCCGATGCCGTTTTGTACCTCTGTCACATCATTTGATATGCTTGATAAAATATTGCCCTTGCGCTGGGTGGTAAAGAAACCCACATCCATGCGTGTGATTTTTTGGTACAGCGCCGTTCTGATGCGTTGCATAACCATGGTGCGCATACTTACCAAAATCCGCTGCGTGTAATATTTCATAAAGTTCGACAGGAAAGAGGCGACGAGCAGCGACAGGCAAACAAATCCTACTGCACCCATCACGCCGTAATTTGCCACAAATACTTGTATGAAGTATGAAAAAAGATCTTTAAAATAGGTGACGCTAAAAGAAAATTCGGGGCATGCAGCTATTGTAGAAATAGCGTTTTTGTCAAAGATTACATCTATCAACGGAATCACAAGTACAAAATTCAGTATGCCGAAAATCAGCCCCAGAATACTTGTGAATAAATATTTCGGCCAATAATAGTGGTAGGGTTTTGCAAAGGCAAGAATACGTAAAAAAGTTTTCAAAATTTATACTGTTTTTTAAATGTTACGCCCATGCAAGAAACTTACTGTCGTTTTGTTTTTGCAGTTTTGGGCGTGTTGAATTTAAGGGTTGATTATTGAGTACTTTATTATATTTTTCCAGATAATTCAGGGCCATGTTTTTTGCATTGAAGCAATCACGTGCGTATTCATGGCAGCGTGCGCGCGAATAGCTTGCGGCTTCTTTCATCGCCCGGGTCAATTCTTCCGGTTTGTTCGACAAATAACCCACACCGGCGTGGATGATTTCGGGTAATGACCCGTAGGGCGTGCCGAATACAGGACACCCGAAGTATAAACTTTCCGTCAATGCCAAACCAAATGGCTCATGCCAGCGCACAGGAAATACCAACCCTTTGGAATGTTGCAATAGCGACAGTTTTTTTTCGCCGCCTACCATGCCGCAGAATTTGACGCGCGGATGCATTGTCAATCGAAATCCCATTTTAATATTGAGCCGCGATCCGCCCAGTACAAACAGCCGTTCGTGCGGGATGGCGGTGACTGCCTGTATCGCGCCCCTGACGTTTTTTACCCGCCATGCGGCGTGTCCTAAGAAATGAAAGTAGTTGCGTTCGGCGTTGATGTCCGGCTTGCCGTAGTCGTCCCAATCCAAACCGTTATATACAAAGGAAGCGCTTCCAAAACGTTCCGCGTGGTTTTTGGATACGAATACGGTGTTGGCGTCAAGTTCCGTTTCTTCGTTCATGTTGCCGTGCATGGTAACAATATAGGGCACGGCTATTGGCGTATCGGGCGGCCTGTTGTTGAAATGAGCAACGTCTGTGTTTTCCGGTATTTGTTGTGCAAGGGGAAGCAAAGGATTTATAAAATATACGTTCCCGAAATCACAATGAGAGCCTTTTTTTACCAGATACGAAACTTCGTGCCCCAATTTCACCAATTCTTTTCCGAGATACCATATAACCCGCTCTGTTCCGCCGTAGCGAAGCGCTGGAATTATACTGTCGTGGACAATAAGAATGTGCATTATTGTTTCATTTTTCGTTTACTTCCGTGTAGGCCACGTAATCGCCCACATCCTTGTCGATTTTCTTATCTTGTTTTGCGGCTTGCTTTATTTTAATGTCGCCTTCCTTGCGCGC
>JAITQQ010000139.1 GCA_031288855.1 Prevotellaceae bacterium | reverse complement strand
ACTTTCGACATCCAAAGGGCTGAATTAGCTCGCAGAATCCTTAACGAAACAGATGAAAGGATTGTAATGGCATTAATGCAGTATTTCGGTAATGCAAAATCGCGCTCCCACAAAGAAACTTTTGCAAAAAAAGTAACCTTCAACAGCATTACGCTCGATACCCGCAATTACAAATTTAACAGGGATGAAGCCAATGCCAGGTAGCCGCATATTTATCGACAGCAATATATTTAGCCGCTACAATTCATCATTCATAATTTTCACCGGTATTTCCCGCCGCTCGCATCGAGCATCTTGAGGTAACTGTCGTAGCGCTCGGGACTGATGCGTTCGTCGTTCACCGCACGGCGCACGGCGCACTGCGGCTCGTGGGTGTGGGTGCAGGGATTAAACCGGCAGCCGGCAGCCTCACGAAACAGCTCGGGGAAAAAATGGTAAAGCTCCTCCTTGTCCACCGCTATCAGCCCAAACCCTTTGATGCCGGGCGAATCAATAATAGCGCCGCCCGAAGCGAGCTCAAACACTTCGTAAAACGTGGTGGTGTGCATGCCCTTTTGGTGGGCTGTGCTGAGTACGCCGGTGCGCAACGTGAGCGCAGGGTCGAGGGCATTGATGAGCGACGACTTCCCCACCCCCGACGCGCCGGAAAACAAACAAAACTTTCCGCACACGTCGCGCCGCAACCAATCGACCTGAAACCCTGTCTTCGCCGACACTTCCACCACCTCATACCCTGCTTGCGTATAAACCTTTTTAAAATGTTCCTTTTCCTCGTTCTCCGCACCGCAATACAAATCGGCTTTATTGATAACGAGCTTTACAGGCACGCTGTAGGCTTCGCACGTCACCAGAAACCGGTCGATAAACGCCCATGCATTGCGGGGATGCGCAATCGTCACAATAAGGTAGGCGCAATCAACGTTGGCGGCAATGATGTGGGCTTCATGCGAAAGGTTGGCGGCGCGGCGGATAATGTAATTGCGACGCGGATGAACGGCCGTAATAATGCCCTCCGAATCATTCGCCATTTCGAAATCAACCACGTCGCCAATTGCCACCGGGTTGGTGGTGGTGGTTTCGTGCAGGCGCAACTTGCCGCGCACCACACAGCCCACGAGCTTTGGTACGGCTTTGCTTTTCACCACATAACGGCTTCCGGTATGGCGAAAAACCGTGCCCTCAAAATGACTTTCGTTCATAATGACAAAGATAAGTAATTTGTCCGATTTACGGTAAATTCGTAAATTTGCCGATTGGCATACTTAAAAATACGGTTTTGGTACGGAAATTGCGCGCACTTATAGAAGGAGAAATTACGTCTTTAAATTTATCGAAGGCGCCGCGAGAGCTTTACGACCCCGTAGCCTACATGATGTCGATAGGCGGAAAACGTATCAGGCCGTTATTGTGCTTGTTGTCCTACACCCTGTTCAAATCCGATACACATATCGACAAGCACATTTTACTGCCGGCTGTGGGACTTGAAATTTTTCATGGGTTTACGTTGGTGCACGACGATGTGATGGACCAGGCGCCGGTGCGACGCGGTTACGACACGGTGCATAAAAAATGGAATATCAACGTGGCCATGCTCTCGGGCGATGTGATGTGCATCATGGCTTACCGCTACCTGTGCGAAGCCGCGCCCCAACACGTGGGCGAGATTCTGCAACTGTTCGGAACAACGGCCGCACAAGTGTGCGAAGGCCAACAATTCGACATGAATTACGAACACTTGGCATGTATCGAAGAAAAAGAATATTTGCAGATGATTGAATTGAAAACAGCGGTGCTGTTGGCCGCTTCCGCACAAATCGGCGCTATTGCAGGCGGCGCGGCCGCGCAGGATGTGAAGCGGATGTATGAGTTCGGGCGCTGTCTGGGCATGGCGTTTCAGATACAAGACGATTTACTCGACGCCTACGGAGATTCCAACACGTTCGGTAAAGCCATCGGCGGCGACATTATAACGAACAAAAAAACATTCTTGCTGGTGCATGCCCTGAAAAAAGCGAAAGGGGCGCAGCGCGACAAACTGGAATACTGGCTCCGGCATAAAGAGGCAGCGCCGGAAGAGAAAATAACCAACGTACTGGAAATATATGGCGAATTGAACGTGCATGAACAGGCAGGGAAGGCTATCGACCATTATTTCGGGCAAGCCGAAAAAGAACTTGCCGCCGTAGCGCTGGCCGATGAGCGGAAGGAAGAATTGCGTAACTTTGCTTACCATTTAATAAACAGAAAAAAATAATATTGCGAATTAAAACTTTAACCATGTCGTTTGCTGAAAAATGTAATACAATCTTTTCGAGGAGTACGGCCTACTACCATACGATGGATGATGTGAATGAGGAGTTGAAAAACCCTCACGAATTTAAGACAATTGAATACTATCTGTTCCTGAAAAATTGGATTGATGCCGTGCAATGGCATCTGGAAGATATTATAAGAAATCCCGCCATTGACCCGAAAGAAGCGTTGCTAATCAAGCGGCGCATCGACCGGTCGAATCAAGACCGTACCGATTTGGTAGAATTGATTGACAGCTTTTTTCTCGAAGAATATGCGGAAGTAGCCCCCTTGTCCGGCGCTACCATCAACACGGAAAGCCCGGCTTGGGCTATCGACCGACTGTCGATACTTGCGCTTAAAATCTACCACATGGAACAGGAAGCCAACCGCGAAGGCGCAGACCCCGCACACCGCGAAGCGTGTGCAAAGAAATTAGACGTCTTGCTGGAGCAGAAAAAAGATTTATCAACCGCCATCGACCAGTTGCTCGACGACGTCAAGGCGGGGCACAAGTATATGAAAGTATATAAACAAATGAAAATGTATAATGACCCGGCATTAAATCCGGTTTTGTATGGGAATAAAAGCAAATAAACAGGCGCGAACGTGTGTGTTGGTGCTGCGTTTCTCGGCATTGGGCGATGTGGCGATGGTGGCGGCAACCCTGCACGAAATTGCCGCAGCCTATCGTGGCGTGGAATTTATGATGGTGTCGCAACCTTTCATGTCGCCGCTGTTTAAGGGCTCTGACAACGTGTCGTGCATTGAAGCCGACATTCACGGCCGGTATAAAGGCTTGTGGGGCTTGTGGAAATTATTCCTGAAATTGCGCGACCTGCGCCCCGATGTAGTGGCCGACCTTCACGACGTATTGCGCACAAAAGTGTTGCGGTTTTTATTCCGGATAAGCGGGGTGAAAATAGAGAAAATAGACAAGGGGCGTAAAGAAAAACGCCGCCTCACCCGCCGGAAGCATAAAGAATTGCGGCCGCTGAAGTCCATGATTGAGCGCTACCGGGAAATCCTGAACGCGGCGGTTGGCGAACAAGACGTCAATGTGGAATACCACTGGGCATGGACGCCGGTAGTACAAAAAGGCGGAGGGAAACGGTTGGGCATCGCACCTTTTGCGCGGTACAAAGGCAAGTGCTACCCTACTTCCCGGATGGAAAAAATCGTAGCCTATTTCGCGGGGCATGAAGATATGGAAGTGTACCTTTTTGGAGGCGGGGAGAAAGAAGTGAAAGTGCTTTCGGAGTGGGAAAAGAAGTACCACGTAGTGTCGATGGCCGGTAAAATGCCGCTGGGCAACGAGTTGATAGAGTTAAGCTGCATGGATACAGTATTATCTATGGATTCGGCGAATATGCACTTGGCCTCGTTCGTGGGCGTGCCGGTGGTATCGGTGTGGGGCGCCACACATCCATTTGCCGGATTTACAGGATGGAAACAAGCGCCCGAGAACTGCATGCAGATTGAATTGGCTTGCAGGCCATGCTCCGTTTTTGGAAATAAACCTTGTCACAGAGGAGATTATACTTGTATGAATATTCCGGAAGAATTTCTCATAGCACAAATCGAAAAAAACCTTTTTAGAAAAGAAAATAATGTGTAAAAAGTTATTTTTAAGAAAATTTAACTATTTTTGCGAAAGATTTTTTAAAACAGCAGATGAATGTTAAACGTTGTGATATTGAAATAATGTCGCCGGCAGGTGATTTCGAATCACTAACGGCAGCGGGTCAAGGGGGTGCAGATGCGGTGTACTTTGGATTGGGAACGCTGAATATGAGGGCTCGTTCCGCACACAATTTTACCCTTTCAGACCTGCCACGTATCATAGACGTTTGTGCGCAGTATGGATTACGTTCTTACCTTACTTTAAACACTGTGATGTATGATAGTGAACAGGAAGAAGCATATGGGTTGATTGATGCGGCGAAGCAAGCAGGCGTGTCGGCAATTATTGCGTCGGACATGCTGGTCATTCAATATGCACGGGCTCGCGGAATGGAAGTGCATCTTTCTACCCAGCTAAATATATCGAATGTGGAAGCCTTGCGTTTTTACGCTGCCTTTGCCGATGTGGTGGTACTCTCGCGTGAATTAAACCTCTTTCAGGTTGCACACATACACAAGAGGATTGAGCAGGAGAACATTACAGGGCCGGCAGGACAATTGGTGAAGTTGGAAATGTTTTGTCACGGTGCGTTATGCATGGCGGTATCGGGGAAATGTTACCTCAGCTTGCATGAATACAATGCAGCTGCAAACCGCGGGTCGTGTTACCAATTGTGCCGGCGGGGTTATACGGTGACCGACAACGATACAGGGCGTCAATTGACAGTTGATAATGAATATATAATGTCTCCCAAAGATTTGTGTACCATAGGATTTTTGGACCACATGATGGCAGCCGGCGTGCGGGTGTTGAAAATTGAAGGGCGGGCGCGTTCGGCCGAATATGTAAAAACGGTTACGAGCGCTTACAGTCGCGGCGTTCAAGCTGTTGTTGACGGCGTTTATACACCGGAACTTGTGGCGGAACTTACGGCAACGCTGCAAACCGTGTTCAATCGCGGCTTCTGGAACGGCTATTATCAGGGCGCACGCCTTGGCGAATGGAGCGCCCACTACGGAAACCGGTCGACAAAACAAAAAACATACGTGGCCAAAGCCACAAATTATTTCAGCAACCTCGGTGTAGCGGAATTTCTGATGGAGACGGGCGTGTTGCAAAAAGGCGATGAAGTGTTGATTGTGGGGCCTACTACCGGTGTGGTGGAAGACCGTATTCGCGAGATACGCGTAGACCTTCAGCCGGTGGAACAAGTTGGGAAAGGAAATTATTTCTCCATTACGGTGCCGCAAAAAATAAGAAGAGCGGACAAATTATACAAGATAGAAGAAAGGGAAATCGCGGTATGATTGAACGAAAATGCAATAATAGTGTATTGAGAGGATGCCTGTTGACGGTTTTTGGGGCATTTCTCGTCATGCCATTATGTGCACAGCCGCTTATTAACATTAATGGACGAACGGTCGAAAGCCGTTTTATAACGCCGCCGGGATATGTACGTGTGCCGGTGGAAGAAGCATCCTATGCCGCTTACTTACGCAATTTGCAGTTGTTGCCCCATGGCTCGCCGGTAAAATATTTCGACGGGTCGATAAAGCCAAACAACGACATTTATGCCGGAGTCGTGTTTATTGACGTGGGGTTGGAAGATTTGCAACAAGCGCCTGAAATATGTATCCGCCTGCGGGGAGAATACCTTTTTAAACAACAGCAATACAATAAAATCTCGTTCACCATCAGCAACCACAAACGCGTGTCGTATGTGGATTGGGTGGAAGGGATAAAAATGATGATAGACGGAAAAACGTACTGGACAAAATCGCCTACCGATGCAGGCCGCTACCCTACTTTCAAACGTTACCTCGAATTTATTTTTACGCACGGCGATATTGAAACGCTGCTTGACGACGTACAGCGAAGTTCGCTGGACTACATTCAGCCGGGCGATATGTTTATTCAGGTGGCGCGTCCCGGACACGTGGTAGTGGTGGTCGACGTGGCCGAAGACACAGATACCGGCGACCGGCTGTTTTTACTGGCGCAAAGTTACAAGCCGGCGCAATCACTACAAATTCTGGTAAATCCCAATGATGCAAACATCTCTCCGTGGTACAGCGTGTCGGCCATAGACGATAAAATAACCACACCGGAATTTATTTTCTATAAACGCGATTTACGCCGCTTCCGTGAAATACCGGAAGTGCCTCCCAAAAAGAAAACGGCCATTTTCTACTTCTAAAAACCCGTATTATTTTTTTTGATTTTCTGTAGTTTGCCGGGCCGGCATAGTACAGGTGCCGTTAAATAACGCCCCCACCTCGATGCACAACTTCAGCGTTTTGATATCGCCGGTTATGGTGGACATGGACTTCAGGTTGGTAATTTCCGACGCATACAGAGAGCCTTCAAGCGTGCCCCAAATATCCACATAGCGGCAATTTAATTCTCCCTTTATCCGGCCTTTTTCGCCAATCACAATCCGGCCCTTTGAGGTTAAATTACCTTCTAAAATACCATCAATGCGTATGTCTCCGGAAGTTGTAATAGTACCTATTATTTCAGTCCCCTCCGAAATACGGTTAATGTTTTGTGATAACGTTTCTTGTTCACTACGACTCATAACACATATAATTCTTAATAACACAAAGGTATGAAAAATATTCATTCGGGTATTTATTTAACCTACTTTTTTCTATCTTTGTATATTATTTTAATATGTAATGCACTACTATTCTGTTATTATACCTGTTTATAACCGGCCGCAAGAAATAGAGGAATTATTGGAGAGCCTTTCG
>JAITQQ010000137.1 GCA_031288855.1 Prevotellaceae bacterium | reverse complement strand
AACATGGATTAACCCGGCCATTAACGAGGCCGCCGAGATGATGATGGCGAAATACAACAAGGAAAAACATGTGGTTTATACCACCATTCAGTTTTATACGAAAGACAGTTTGGCCTATCTGAAACGGCTTATCGACACAGCGCCCTACAAAGTGGCGTTAAAGTTAGTACGCGGCGCATATCACGAGCAGGAAAACGAGCGGGCGGCGCGAATGGGCTATCCCACGCCTATTGTGGAGAACAAGGAAGCAGCCGACGCTTCCTACAATGCGGGGTTGCGCTTATGCATCGAACATCTTGACAAGGTGTCGTTTTGTGCGGCCACGCACAATGTAGAAAGCATGCTCCTCCTCATTAAAATGATGGAAGAGCGCAACATCAGCGCCAACAGCGAAATTATTTCTTTCTCGCAATTATACGGAATGCGCGACAATCTCACGTATAACTTGGCCGGGCGGGGATACAACGTATCGACATACCTTCCCTACGGGCCGGTGTAAGAAACGCTGCCTTACCTCATTCGCCGCGCCGAAGAAAATTCGGGCATAGGCGACCAGATGGGCGAAGAACTGCAACTGTTGCAGGGGGCGAAAAAATAAAAGCGGAAATCGACAAATAGAACATAGATTTTTAGATATTGGACAAGAAAAAAGCGGCCGCCCAAAATATTTTCGAGCAGCCGCTTTCCCGTTTCAGCCTGTAGCGGCGTTGCACGCAACGCCGCTACAGGCTTTTTTGTAATTTACGTGTTCAAAATTTGCGAAATCGTTTCCTTGTCAAGATTAAAATATGCTTGCATTTGTGCTATGGAGAGGCCGTTGCGTTTGGCGTTAAGCACCATCTCTCTGATGGTTTCCGCTCTGCCTTCTTTTCTGCCTTCCTCTTTACCTTTCTCTCTGCCCTCTTCTCTGCCCTCCTCTCTGCCTTTTGCCCTGCCTTCATATAAAGCGTCGAGGTAATACATGCGCTCGGTACGGATGGAATCCCAATACCGGTCATACGCATCAAGCTGCCCTCTCGAATAGGAACTGCTTTCCAAATATTGCACCGCTTCTTTTGTAACGTCTTCTTCCAACAACTCCGGCGGTATCTTCTCCGAGCCCTCCTGGATTTGGGTCAAAAATGTTAGCCACAGGTCATATAATTTCTTTTCTGCCCTGTTGCCGGGATGAAATTTCGGTAATTCGATGAATACAAACTCCAGGCCTTCAATTTGTTTTTCGTTGTTCTCTATATTGACAATCTTGTAGTCGTGATAGTACACCGACGAGTCGTGGTCAAAGATTTCATTGATGAAACTCAGCGCATACACCGGTTGCAGGAACTTATATTCTTTGGCGGTATCCAACTGCTTTATGTACGCTTTGGAAGCATTGAATAGTACACGGCTTTTGAAGCTGTCGGTCCAGTACATCTGCATCTCCACAATAAATTTCCGCCCCCTGTTGTCGGTACAGTGTACATCCACAATAGAGTCTTTCAGTGCGGGAATTTCCGGCACCAGTTCGGGCTGTTGATATTTTAGCTCAACGATTTGTTGTGATGCTTCCAAAGGCAACATGCTGTTGAGTAAACTCATGCACAAGTGTTCGTGCTCGCCGAAGATGCGCTTAAACGTCAAATCATTTTTTGGGTCGAGGTATCTTGCCATAATTGAGTGGATATTAAATTAATTATATCGCAAAGGTAATGAAAAAAATGAAACAAACAAATAATTCGCAACACATCACACATCATTCATAATTTTATCCGCCTGTGGGGGAAAATCCAATTTTTTGCCGTAAATTTGTGGGAAAAAGCGTAACGCTATGAAGCGCAAAGAACTGAAAAAACACTGGATTGCATTTTCCCGCAAGCACCCCTGGATCGCTAACTTTTTAGTGGCAGGTGCGGCCTGCCTGTTATTGTTCTGGGCGGTGAGTATCGCTTTGGATATTTTTACCCGCCACGGACAAGTATATGAAGTGCCCGATTTCACGAACATGAGTTTGCAGGATGCACAGGCGTTGGCCAAAACGCATAAGATGGAATTGGTGGTGACCGACTCGGTGTTTGTGAGCTACCGCCCGCGTGGCACCGTGTTCAGGCAAAGTCCGAAAAGCGGGGCTATGGTAAAAAAGAACCGCAATATTTTCCTTACCGTTAATTCCATGACGCCGCGTAAGGTGGAGATGCCGAATGTGACGGGCTATTCCCTACGCCAGGCCAAAACGGTGCTGGCCGCCAAAAACCTGCATGTGGGGAAACTAAACTACGTGCCCGACATTGCGACCAACAACGTTCTTCAACAGAAATACAAGGGTGCTACAGTGGCGCCCGGCGTGGAAATTCCGGTGGACAGTTACATTGACCTTGAACTCGGCATCAGCAGCTACGGCGAGCGCACCATTATCCCACAACTCATAGGTTACACTTTCGTGGAAGCAAAAGACGCTTTGGTGGAAGCCTCGCTGAACAGCGGCACGGTGCACTGCGATAAAACAATCACTTCGTATGCCGACTCGCTTTTTGCCAGGGTATATAAGCAAGTGCCCGCTTTTTCCGAATCGAATATCTGGACACTGGGCTTGAAAGTGGATTTGTGGATTACGTTAGATGAATCAAAAATAAAAGAATGAGAAAATTTTATGCGCTTGTTACGGCGGCTGTAACGTTGTTGTGGGTGTGCCCGGCTGACGCCCAGGAAGCGTTGGTTACGTTGAGCGAAAATCCTGCCGCGCGGCCGCAGCCCAAGAATTTGCGCCCGCAGCGCAGTGCCGTAATGCCGCTTGCCGTTCCGGCCGCAGCCGTAGCGTCGCGCCAACTTCCTTTTGTGGATGATTTCGTGGCGGTGCATCCCTGGCCCGACACCACCTTGTGGATTACAAACGGCGTATATGTGAATGACCATTATGCCTTGAATATGCCCACCATCGGCGTAGCTACTTTTGATGCATTGGATAGCCTTGGGCGGCTTTACCCGCATTTGGGCGGCAGTGCGGCGCCGGCCGATACGCTGACTTCATTGCCTATTGATATGTCGAGTGCAAGTAGTGTAGTGTTGAGTTTCTTTTACCAACCCGGCGGGCTGGGCGACATGCCCGGACTGTTGGATAAACTGCGGCTCGAATTTAATGCACCCGATACAAACTGGACAGAAGTGTGGAGCGCTGCGGTGAATGTAGACAGCAGCAGTATTGTCGAATACCGCAGCATGAACGTCACCGGCGAGGTGGACACCGTATTCCACAAATTTGATACACTGTATACGCAATTTGT
>JAITQQ010000075.1 GCA_031288855.1 Prevotellaceae bacterium | reverse complement strand
GCGGCAGTAAGTTACAATTATACCAATCCGTTGTTAATGTTGGCCGGCTTAGGCATTCTGGCGCTCCTGTTGGGGCTCCGGCTGAAAGCAGTGGACAAAAAGAAAGGCTACGGCCTGGAGCTGCCGAATAAGAAAAGAAATGAACAATGAACAATGAATAATTAACAATGTGAAAACAGATAAAGTGATATGTGTACAACGACAGACAGATTATGGCGCGTGCAGCCGTTTCCCGCAGGGAAACTATTTGCATAACCCCGGGTAAGGCGCAGAATATAGCCTAATAATAGGTTTTATAATGGTTAATAATTCGTAATAGTCTGGTAATTTGACGAAAAGGCGCATGCCCTTCCCAAAAAAGTGCGCACATTTGCGGCAAAAGTGCACTCCATTGCGGAAATGGAGCGCTCCGTTTGGTGAAACCTGGCGGGGAACATTCGTTAAGCGTTAAGCGTTTTTTCGCAGTTCGTCATGTCGACCGGAGCGAGCGGAGTGGAGACATCTGTTGTCCTTCTTCCGCATGTGCCAACTGCCAGCTGCAACTGCCTACTCCCTCCCAGCCCCCATGTTCCGTTGGTGCGCCGCGCGGGTTTGTCCCCCGCCGGCGGGGGGGGGTGGACAGTCCTCCCCCGCCCTTCGGGCACCCCCTCGGAGAGGCTATCGTTTATACACAAGTTTTGTCAATTGTCACGTGTTTTTCGTTAATAAGCACATGCTTTTTCATAAAAGACACGTGTCTTTCCAAAAAAAATGCTTAAAAGTTGTGTATAAACGATAGGTCCGAAGGCCCCATGAACCAAATCGAGGCTACCGCCTTGTGCGCCGCCAAGGGGCCCTGCTGGCGCCTGCCTACCGCCGACGAACTCGACTGTATGCTTGAAATTCGCAGCCAAGTCCCTGGCGGCATCGCTGATCTGTATTACTGGTCGTCGACCATGAGCTCAGACGTTAGTGCGGCTTACCTGCGCAATCCAATCGAACATGCTCTGTTCTACTCGACGTTGTGGACTGCCAGCATGGCAGGTGTGAAATGCGTGCGATAGGCCGGATAGGTGCGATGTGTTGCTAAGTTCTGTACGCGTTCAGTGACTTCAAATTGCCTTAATTGGGTTGCGGCGATGTAACTAGTAAAGGGGGGTGTGCCACACAATACTGAATGTAGTAGAGCTCTCACTGAATGTAGTGGCACTTGCGGATGTTACCGGGTGGCACAGTCCTACGGAATGCGAAAAACCCGTATTTTGGAATATTTTGTGTGCCTTTGCGAGAAAATTGTTATCTTTGTATTATGAAAATTGACAAGAGTATATATACGGATTTCGCCAAGGTTTTCTTGGATATCGTAAAATATGTGCTGACAGGCGCTATCTTGTCATCGTTCATTGGCAATTTTGACGGCAACTCGCTAAAATTGTATATCGCTAGTTGTGTGGTGCTTTTGGCAGCTGTATTATTATATTTATTGTTCCATAAATTAGGGAGGAAATAGTTATGTTCGGTTTATATTTCGGCGCAATAGGATTGGTTATCGTCGCTATTGTTGGGCTTATCGGCGGGCTGCAATTCGGCAAAGACAAATCCACCTCGTTCGGGCAAGGTTGAACTTTGTCCGCCATATATGTGGCACTTGCGGAATGTTACCGGATTATTGTTTGGTCACGATTGGGGCCTACGGAGATGATTTTAACAGGCACGCCGGTTTCCTTCTCAATAAAGCGAACGTAGGTCATCAGTTCAAAGGGCAACTCTTCTTCGGTGCGCAGCCCGGCAAGCGGTTTTTTCCACCCTTTAAATTCTTTGTATACGGGTGTTATGGCGTCGCTTATTTCAAAAGGAAGTTGATGGGTTTCTTCCCCTTTTATACGATAGGCCACCGCCACTTTAATGGTGTCGAAGGCATCGAGGACATCGGCTTTGGTCATCATGAGCTGGGTAACGCCGCTGAGCATGACCGCATACTTGAGGGCGACCAAATCGAGCCAACCGGTACGGCGCGGGCGGCCGGTGGTAGCGCCAAATTCATGACCCACCTGGCGTATGTTTTCGCCGGTTTCATCGTGCAGTTCCGTAGGGAAAGGCCCGCCGCCCACCCGCGTGCAGTAGGCTTTGAACACGCCCATCACCTCGCCTATTCTGCCGGGCGCTAACCCAAGCCCCGTGCACACGCCGGCGCAAATGGTATTCGACGACGTCACGTAAGGATACGACCCGAAATCAATGTCGAGCAGCGACCCTTGCGCACCTTCGGCCAAAACTTTGTGGTTGCCGTTCAAACTTTCGTTCAACACATATTCGCTCTCCACGAAGGTAAACCGTTTGAGCGCTTCAATGCTGTCCATCCATTGTTTTTCGTACGCGTCGACCTGATATACAAAATCAAACTGTTTAAGAAATTCAATATGTTTGGCCTTCAACGCGCGGTAGCGTTCGGCAAACAGGGGCGAAAGGATGTCGCCCACACGCAGTCCGTTGCGCCCGGTTTTGTCCATGTAGGCCGGTCCGATGCCTTTGAGGGTTGAGCCTATTTTCGTTTTTCCCTTCGCGGCTTCCGACGCCGCATCGATAATGCGGTGGGTCGGGAGAATGAGGTGTGCTTTTTTAGAAATAAGCAACCGTCCGGCTACCTCTACGCCCATTTTTTGGATGGCGTTAATCTCGTCTAACAGAATAACGGGGTCAATTACCACGCCGTTGCCGATAAGGTTGGTGACCTGGTCGCGAAAAATACCCGATGGGATGGTGTGAAGTACAAACTTCTTTTGGTCAAACTCCAACGAGTGGCCGGCATTGGGGCCTCCCTGAAAACGCGCAATAATATTATAAGAAGGTGTAAGCACATCTACAATTTTGCCTTTCCCTTCATCACCCCATTGTAAACCAAGTACTACGTCTGCTTTCATAATAAAATAAAGGTTTTAAAACTCCTTACAAAGGTAAGTTTTTTAAAACCTTTATCCATACACCGGAAGATAAATTTATCAACAGTGTTTATCTCAGCACTTCAATATAATCTTTTATGACATACGTTTCTCCCGTTTTATACTGAATAACGAGCTCATACCAGTAAGTCCCCCTTGCAATATTAGTGGCATTAACATCAAACCAAGACTTTTCTTCCCTGGTACTGCTATCCGGTATTCCATCTCCCGGATAACGGATATAATGCACCTGATTTCCCCATGTATTGACAATCCTCATGGTAGCTTCCTTAATGGTAGATTGTATCTTTACCAGATCGTCAATGTACAATTTGGGATTGCCGGAGGTAAGCACATTCGGCACGCTGACAATTGCCTGATTAACCGCTACCGATGCCACGTTGTCGTCACGGTCTATTTCATGCGGCAAATACGTTGCAATTTCGCTCCGGAGGGTGCATATCGCCGCAACGAGCGGTTTGAACGTGATTTCAAGATTGTCTTTACCCTCAAGGTTGTGTACTGTCCACGTAATTTCATTGCCGTAATCCGTCACTTCGGCGCCTGAAGATACTACGTATTGCTGTTTAGCCGGGTCATAAGTAGTTTTCACATCTATCCGGTTTACGGTAGCGCCGCCCTTGTTTTCGAGCGTGGTAACCAGCCGGTAATCGCCGGACACATTATAGGTGCTTGGCGACAAAGTGCCTGATGACAGTATCTTGGTAGTATAATCACCTTCGCGGATTTCCGCTGTAAGCACAAGGTTGGGCCGTTCCGCT
This sequence comes from Prevotellaceae bacterium, assembly GCA_031288855.1. The sequence goes on along the minus strand of JAITQQ010000075.1, from coordinate 519 downwards.
GTCAGGGTTGCATTAGCGTCGGAGATACGTTTTTCCGCCCGGTACAGGTACGCATAATTAGTCCACGTTCCCTCCTGCTCTACCCGCGCGGCAATGGTGTAGCTCACCGTTTCGCCTTCGGCAAGAAAGCCGTGGTTAATGGCGATAACCTTTTTGTCAAGCCTAACAGACGTATTGCCCGGCACACTCTCTTCCACCAGGCTCAAGCCATCCGGCAAACTATCGACAATGATCAGATTACGGTCGCCGCCGTATGCATTGGTTGCCGTAAGGACAAAGACCACCGTATCGCCTATATGCACTACATTCCTGTCTTGGTCTATGCGTTTCGTAATGTTCGTTTCACGCGACACATTGTCTGTAACGGTGACCGACACCTTAACGGAATCTGTATTGCCGCTCCGGTCTGTCACATATACCCACACAGGTATTGGCGAGTTTCTCAGATTCTCGGTATAGAATACAGTACGGCTGAGAGAAATCTTTATATCATTATTTGCCGTACAATTGTCGCGAAGT
>JAITQQ010000071.1 GCA_031288855.1 Prevotellaceae bacterium | reverse complement strand
AGCTACGTCGGCGCTACGCTTCCCAACAGCTTCGACGCGTGGTTTGAGGCGGCCATACCGAAAAGCCCGGTATTGGAAGCGGTAAACGAAGAAGTGGCCTTGCGCAAGCGGCAGGTGGGTTTGGCGCAAGCCTCAAACTGGCCTGCGCTGTCGGCGGGGTACATGAGCGAGAGGGTAACAGGCGAAACTTTTCAAGGCGTTACTTTGGGTTTGTCGATTCCGTTGTGGGGTAATAAAAACCGCACTAAACAAGCTAAAGCGGCTGTGCGTGCGGCCGAGAGCAAACAAGCCGATATGCACCTGCAACTGTATGCGCACCTTCAAAGTTTGTACGACCGCGCGGCAGGCTTGCAGGACATTGCCGCTACTACGCGCCAATCGTTGCTGACGCTTAATAATACCGGGTTGCTGCAAAAGGCGCTCGATGCCGGCGAAATATCGTTGTTGGATTATTTGGTAGAGGTGGAATTATATTACGGCACTGTAACGCGTGCGTTGGAAGCCGAACGCGACTTCGAGAAAGCCGTAGCTGAATTGCTGTCGATGGAAGCGATATAAAACGAATAAGGATTAGTCAAACAAAAACGGCGCGTCTTCTCAACGCGCCGTTTTAATTACAGCTTGGCTAAAAAAGCTTATACACTACCGGCGCCTGCTGATTTTCCGCCCATGCGACACCTACATCGCGATATGCTTTTATTCGTTCTTCCTCTAATTGCATGCTTTTTTCTTCCATTTTTCTTTGGAATTGTAATTCTTCTTTTTTCGCAGCTTCTTCCCGCTCATCCAGTTCTTGCACACGTTGCGCAATTTTTCTGGACAGCGCCAGGGCCTGGTCAAAGCAATTTGAACTGGGGTCAACCTTTACCAACACAGCGCCCGCTTCTGCTGCGGCTTCCAAATTTTGCCCTGCATTCCAAATATTGATGGCATCGTTAAGGATGATTTTACACTCACGGTCTATCTTTTGTTGATATACTGCGTCTGCCTCATCCATTGCCCTTTTCCAACAATCTGCGCATACATCCGGCACAGAGGTTAACTTCCACAGTGCTTCCTCGTATTTTTGCGCAGCCGCAAGCGTTTGCGCCTCTTTGATGACAAAATCGCATTGCGTGTTAAAGTATTCTATAATTTTAGATGCTCCCAAATCCATGAGCTTTTTGTAGGCAGGGTCGGCCACCTTAATATTCTTCAACGCATTCAGGTATGCCTTTGTTTCGTTATCGCCAATGCCGGTTACCGATGTGGTATGGCTGGCAAAAACTTTCCCCTCAAAGCCGTCGCCTACATAGAACGTAACGTCTAACTTATAGGCCTGCTTGGGGGGCGCTGTAGAAGTAATGTACTTTTCCTGCACCACGACGTTTGCCGTAAGGACAAACCGCGAATATCCGGGACTGGCGGCAATTCCTTGCTTCGAAGCTATTTGTGTTAACCTGTTGTGCAAATTATTTTTCGCTTCCAGCGTCAAGTTATTGATATTATCGGACACCCATACGGACAGGGCTAAATTCTTTTTACCACTGTTACTCGTGGCTTGCTGTGCATAGGCGCAATAAACGCCGCACACAAAGATGATACAAAAAAGCAATTTATAATTTTTCATACTTCATCGTATTTATAAATTATTTTTCGCCAAGTACAAGCTGCGCTTGCCCTAAGCCTTTCATCATCAACTTAGCTTCAATCTGGAATTTATCCCTCAACATTTTTTGCAGGCCGACCGCCCATGCGCGAGTATCAAGCGCACGGTTTTTCTCGTTGTATAATGGGATACGAACTTGTTCAAACACCATTATTTTTTCAGTAGCATCGGTTGTCGAAAACCGTTGGTTGACCGTATTGTCTGCCACCCATTCTTCAATAATGTCGCGCAATTCCGTGCCGTCATATTCCGATTCCAAATCGCCGTCAAAAGAATCCCATATCCGGATACGGAGCGCCACTTCGCGCCCATTGGTCGCCATATCGTCAAAATGCGCTTGGAGCTGCGCGTTGAAATTATCAATATGCGCAAGCACTGCTTCCACTAACAACAAAGGTGTTTCAGACGAGAAAGAGGGTTGCCCTGTGCCCGAAGCGCCGGCAATTTGTTTGTCGGTGTAAGCATCCAACCCTTGCAAGTTGAACGTAATGGATTTTTTTGGACCTGTTTTATTAACGGTCCATGTCAATTGCATCCAAATGTCGGCCTTGGCCACTTGCTTTAGTTTGTCAATCGGGCTTTCTGCCGCTTCCGCGCCGCTTTTGCTCGTGAGCACGGCATCTTCCGCCGCCTGGTTTTCCAACGACTTCAGCGACGATTCCAAATTCTTCAGCGGAAATCCGCGTTCCTGCATCAGTTCGTTAATTTTGCTGATCACCAAGAGCAAATCCGCATCGCTTTGCAGGGCTTCCTTATAGTTCGGCACTTTAACCTTTGTTCCTTGGTTATCATACGTAGTCATATACCCATTTTGGTTACACCACACATCGCTCGGCACCACCATAATGGTAGGTTTCTTCGCTTGTGAATAAACCAATGTACTCACTCCGCAGAGTAACGCTATAATAAAGATTTTTATTACTTTCATGATCGTTTATTTAGAAAATATCTCCCAACTTCGCAATAATTCCGGCATTTTCCAATTCTTTTCTCAACGCGTCTTTATTGACTGAAACAATTATACCCACCTTATATTCCTTTCCTATTTTTATCCGGTCGCCGGCCGCAATAGTCAGATGGTTATTGGTGAGATTGACGAATTTCATATACGCGCCTCCGTCAGCGAAGAAAGATTCGAAGAAATCTTTCCGTTTTTCCTCCATGTTGGAGTCGGTTACCAATGCTTTTTGGCTTTGGAGGCGTTGCGTTCCGGCGATTCCCTTAAAAATAACGCCATGTACGGCATTTTTCTTAGCTTGTTCTGCGGCCACATTCGGGTCTTTCGAATACGACCATACTTTAATCTGATACGTTCCTTGCACGCCTGTGGCAACAGGCTCAATTTCATATCGCCATTGGCGGGTATCCGCGTCCGCAGCTTTCTTGGCAGAGCCGCATGCCGACATCGCTAATGCACCGATGAAAAGTGCAATCCAAATTTTTAGTGATTTCATAAATTATTTTTCTTTTGAATTATTTTACTTGTTTCAATAACATACCGGGTTGTGCTTTTTTCACTTCCTTGAACGTGGTAACCGTAATAGGATTACCATCTTTATCTTTTACTTCGTTTTCGGGAGGGTCGCCAGCATTGTAACGATTATCCCACACGAGCTTTTTGTCCACAGCTGTTTTCCCCACAGAAACATATTTTGTCCGTCCTGTTTTAGGATCTTGCGTCATTTCCAATACTTCAAATTTCTCGCCACCCTTTAACCCTTCTTTCATGCCGATTTTAGCGGTAAGCGGGCTAACCGTTAACACGGGCACTTTGGGTTTGAATACATCATGGTCTTTTTGTAATTCGGCAAATACGTTGTCAATGTTACGTACTTCCACTTTATCAATAATCTGCGCTTCTGATTTATCGCCGGCGAAAAGAATTACACTTGTATTTCTTTGTGAGCCTACCAATTCCAATTTAAAGATGTCGGAATTATCAAAGGCTTCCGGATTTTCCCATAACTCATTATAGAATGTCGCGGCAACAGTAGTATCCCAAGTCAGCTTATACAGCCATGTTTTTGAAAACAGTGAATACCCGTCTTTTGCTTTATTGTAAGCGAAGTCTGCTGCCTTTTCTGCAGCGACCCGGGCCAATCCATTAGAGATATTTTTAGCTGCTAACTTTGCGATCTCTCTAATCAAAAGAGCCACTCCTTCATTGGAGAAAAACGTGAACTGAGTAAATGTTACAAAGGTATTATTGATAAGTTCTTCACCGGCGTCGCCAAGCGCGCTGGTACCTAAAGCTTGTCCCTGTGCCTTGTCAAAGTCAAGCTCGCTCGCATTATAAAAACCGCGTTCTTCTATAAGTTTTGTGTCAAACTTTCCATCGGCTGAACGGTTAAACCACTTAGCCACCAACTGGTGTGCGATCTTTTGTTCTTTAATGACTTTCTCTATTTCCGCTTGAATATCTGTTTTCCCTTGTACAAGTTTTGCGATCTCTTCCGTACTAAGCGTGTCTCCACTGCCAATCCGGATGGTTTTAGTCGAAATATCATGTTTGTTGTACTTATCCGGGAACGGATAGTTGTTCCACGAATTCAATACGGTATCTCTCTTCGGAAAGTTATTGGCATCAATGAGAATCATCGCCAACGAACTGCGGCGATACTTAAAATCCTGCGTCTGGGCTTTGGTACTAACAACACCAAGCACGCACATAGCGGCTAAAAGGAAAGTCAATTTTTTCATAATGATTATTTTTAAAGGTTTTACGAATTTATTTGACGTAAATGTAAAGTTAATTTTTATTATTTCCAAAAATATTTCCGCTAAAATGTTGCAAAACATTAATAATGATAGTGATATAATTATCATTATGCTGAAAATAAACGGCAGTTAGTACCGGAATTCGCCTTTTTCGCTCTTGATGGTCAAATGAAAATAGAAATTAGTAACTCTTGTCTTTCCAATGGATCATATCGAAAAACAGGTATCTTGTTCGTAGTGGCTCGCCGGCGCTTGTTTTATAAGCATTGCGCTCTTGTTCTTCGGTCGAGAAAATTAGCGAGAAGTTGTTTTTTTGATAAAACTTCAGAATGGAAACATTATTATAAGCATCTATCAACAGAAACCGGCAGAAATCAGGATAAGCGGCAAGGCAGTAACTTTTGATGTAATTCATTAGTTGTGATCCTATACCCAACCCTTTGAAAGCTAACGATACACCCAACCGTCCGATAAGAAAAGCCGGATAGGATTGTAACGATTTTTCACGTGGAATATATTCCTTTACTTTTTTTCGCCGACTACCCGGTAAATCGGCTGTTTTCAATGAATTTGGGGATAAAGAAAATGCGCATACAACTTTCCCGGTTTTGTTATACTGGAAAAAATTAGTTTGTGCCAATAATTGTTTTTTGTAATGTAGCGCTTCGTGGTTAAAAAAATCATTCAAATCGGCATCTCCGCAATCAAAATCAACAATCGGTTGTTCAGCGGACAATGTGATCAATTCGCATTGTGCTTCCAGATCAAACATAGCCTTTTGCCCTGCTTCTTTCTATCATTATCCGCACTTTACGGTTAATTTCCTGCACTTCCTCTTTGCTTTGAGAAACCTTGCAATTTTCTAAAGTTTTGAAAAAATCCTTTGCTGCCTTACCTTTCAGCACAGGGATGGGGCGTGTTTCCAATGCCATAAT
>JAITQQ010000149.1 GCA_031288855.1 Prevotellaceae bacterium | reverse complement strand
TCCAGGCTGCGCGAATAAAGGATTCCGGCGCTGTCCCAATATTTTCGAAGCAGAAAGCTTCGCTCTACAATGTTTTCGTTATGCAGGCAGAGTTCCCGCAATATAGCGCTTTCCTTCCTGTTCAAATGGGTGCATTTACCGAATCCATGCAGTTCATTCTTGCCGGCGTCGAAAGTATATTGCCCGATAGAAAAAACAGATGCCGCCGGGAGGCCTGTTTCGGCTTCGTTTTCTTTATTTACAATTGTTTCGATATGCAAAAGCAATTCACGCAGCCCGAACGGTTTTTTTATGTAGTCGGTGGCGCCGGCGCGGTAGGCTTCCGTAATGGTGTCGCCATGGCTGTGCGCCGAAGCAAAAATAATGGGCGTGTGCTTATTTTTCGAACGTATTTTCCGGCAGGCTTCGATGCCGTCCATTTCGGGCATGGCATAATCGAGCAAGACGATGTCGGGCGCAAAGGAAGAAAATTGTTCTACCGCTTCTTTTCCGTTCGCCAGGTGTAGCACCTCAAAGCCTTGCGCTTCCATCCCGTCTTTGATGGCAAAGGCTAAATACGGCTCGTCTTCTGCATACAAAATTTTCATGGTTGCAACGTCATTCTTGATTTTTAATCCTCCATCGGGAGGGTGATAATAAAATTACTTCCTTTGCCCACGGCGCTTTCCACTTCAATAGTCCCGCCGTAGTGCGCCACTATTGTTTTCGCATAATTTAATCCCAAACCGAAACCTTTAATGCGGCCGGCGGTTGTTTTTCCTCGATAGAAACGGTCGAATATTTTTTGAATTTCACTGCCGGGAATGCCAAAGCCGTTGTCGCGTATGGAAATTTGCAATTTATGCGGCGTGCGTTCACATGCAATCATTACCTGCACTTGTTCTCCGGAATATTTCAGCGCATTGTCGATAATATTATTCAGTGCATTGGCGAAGTGCGCTTTGTCTATCTTTATTTTTATATTGTCGGAAGAACAGGTTACCTGAAATTCTACTTTCTTGTCCGTCCGTAGCTGAAAGGGCGCTGTCAGTGCCGGAAGCCATTCGTTCAACAGAATTTCTTCGGAATACAACACCGGCTGCTCCCGCTCTTCGAGCGACAGGCTGAGTATTTTCTCGACCAAGCCCGACAAGCGTTTCAGTTGTGATTTACCCACACCTATGGCTTCGGCGGCCGTCACCCGGTTATACGCTAAGGTGTCCAATGCTGCATAGGCTACGGCAATGGGCGTTTTCAGCTCATGCGTGAAATTGGCGATGAAGTCGTTTTTCATTTTTGCCGTGTTTTTTTGGTTGCGGATAATTTTCAATTGATACATTAAACACGATATAATGACTAAGAACAACATCACGGAAATGATTAAAATGCCCGCCATCCGGCGAAAAATGAGGAATGGCGTGAACGGCACGGTAGCCGCCACGCGATGCAGGTTGATGTTGATATCAAACGATTGTTGAGTGCCGGAGAAGGAATAGGAAGTGCCCAGATAGTTCGATTCTACTATGATTGCCGCACCTTCCCGCCGGCTGCTTTGCGTGGTTTTGGACTTGTCTGCGTCACACAGCGCCAACGAAAAATCAATGTACAAACCACGTTTTGCCAAAGTTTGACGATACAAACTGTCTAACCGGTGCAAATTTATTGTATAGTCGTCTGTTTGCATCTTTATGACGGTAGCTTTTTTTATGATGGTAGCCTTTATAGCTAAAGGCGAGGCGGAAGTGTCGATATTGACAGACCGGTTAGTGAAAGAGAGCGGTGAGTTTTCTTCCATCTCTGTTTTTATCCGTTGTTCTTCCTGCTTACAGGCTTCCTGTAACGCTTCGCCCGCATCCGCAACAAATTTGGCGTAGGTGGTGGTGTAGCTGTCGTGCAGCCAATATACCTGAAAGCACAGGAGGGCGGCTATGCTCAGCAACGACGCCCAACCTATCCACGATGAATTTGGATTTCGCTTGAATGAAAACATATTGCAAAGCTATCACTTTTTTTGCAATTTTTAATTTTTTTTGACATGCCGCATTTTTTTTGACGTTTTTTTGACATCCGGTGTCTGTTTTTTTAATGTTCGTTTATCGACCTTTGTAGTGAAATTCAATTTGAATAAACTAAACAATTAAAAAAAATGAAATCAATTACTGCACTTTTCTTCTTATGCTGTGTGTTCGTGACGGCACGGGCGCAGCAGACTTTTCATGTTGAGATATCCAACGGCGGTGTACGGATGTCGGACAACCGGAAATCGCCGCTGCAAGTTTTGGATTCCGCTTTTCTGAAATGTAGTTACCTGCTTTCTTTTGTGAAAGATGCGGCAAAGCCCGAAGAGGTGAGTACCGAAGAAATGTTGCTGTTGGCGGGCCACAAGGTAAGCCATTTTTACAGTTATCGGAATTTTATAGCCGACTCGCTGCGGGCTTCCGCTACTGCAGAACAGATACTCAATAACCCCGGACAGTACCGTGGCGGTGCGTTTTCATACGATATATACAAAAATTATCCTGACGGGAAAATAACTACCACCGACGCCATTGTCAACACTGTTTACAAGTACGAAGAAACGGTAGAAATTTCATGGGAAATCGAACCCGATACTTTGACTGTGTTGGGCTATTCCTGCCAAAAAGCAACCGCTTCATTTCGCGGACGCGACTATACGGCGTGGTTTACCACAGACATTCCCGTCAATAATGGCCCTTGGAAATTCAGTGGATTGCCCGGCCTTATTCTAAAAGTGGTTGATGCGGAAAATCATTACCTCTTCGAATGTTCGGGTATTGAGTTGCCGAAAACAAAAATTCCCATAGGCATTAGAAAAAGTAATTATGCCAACGTGAGCCGTGCCGAATTTAATAAGGTATATAGCCGTTTCAAAAAAGACCCGATGAGTTTTTTGACAGGCCAGATGGCGCCCGGCAATGTAAAAGTAACTGTTCAGAAAGAGGATGGCACGCCAATGAAAGCAAGCGATGTGCCTGAACAGCCTTATAATCCCATAGAACGATAACTCAGTGACTCGTGAAAACAATCGTCATACTTGCTGTTTTATGCGGCATGGTTGCCACAGCAAGCGCACAGCAGATAGAGGGTAAAGTGGTTGACGCCGCTACAAACGCGCCGCTGCAGGGCGTTTCGGTGTTACTGAGAACGAATGAAAATAAAATCGCCGGTTATACGTTCAGCGATGCGAAAGGCACGTACCGCATCACCGCCAAAGCGCCGGGCGATTCGTTGTATCTGGAATTTTCTTTATTGGGTTATGCCAAACAACAACGGAAAATAACCGCCAAGCAAACGGCATACGACGTGGCGTTGGAAGTGGAAGCTGTAAATTTGCGGGAGGTTGTTGTCCGCCCCAGTAAAATATGGAATCAACGTGACACGATTAATTATTCGGTTTCCGCATTTCAGTCGGAGCACGACCGGGTGATTGGCGATGTGCTGAAAAGGCTACCGGGTATAAATGTGAGCGAAAGCGGCGCTATTTCATACAACGGCACGCCTATCAATAAATTCTATATCGAAGGGATGGATGCGTTGGGCGGAAAATACGGATTGGCTACCCGGAATGTGCCTGCCGACGCCGTGTCGAAAGTGCAGGTATTGGAAAATCACCAACCGATAAAAGCGTTGGCGCAAAATACTTTTTCCGACCAGGCAGCTATTAATTTGGTGTTGAAAGACGGCGCCCGGTCGAGGTGGCTGAGTAAGGCCGATGCGGGTTTCGGCGCAGCCCCTTTCCTGTGGAACGACCGCCTGACCCTGATGCGCATCAGCCGCAGCCAACAAAACATCAACCTGTATAAAACAAATAACACCGGCCTGAATGTAACCGACGAATTGCGTTTTCACGCGGTAAATTCGTTGATGACGTCGTTTGAAAATACTACCGGTGAATCCGACTGGTTGTCGGTTATTGCGCCTGCAACGCCGGGTCTGAGCGAAAACCGGACACTGTTCAACCATTCACATTTGTTGAGCAGCAACCACCTTTGGCGCACAGGCAACGATTATCAGCTTCGCGCCAACCTGAATTATCTGTACGATGAGCAGTGCCGCCATACCGAAACAAAAACGGTGTATTATCTTCCTGCCGACAGCGCCCTCGTTATTTCGGAAAGCCAAGACAGCAAGCGCTACAACAACCAACTGGAAGCAAATGTGGCGCTCACTTCCAACGCTGATAATCACTACTTGATGAATAACCTCATTGTGCGTGAACAATGGACGGATACCCGCGCCGGCGTATTGAACGAAGCCGGAAATGTAACGCAAAAATTGCAAACACCACAACATTTTTTATCCAACGATTTTCAGTGGATGAAGAATACAGGGCGTTTTAATGTTCAATTTACGTCGTTCAACAGCTACAGCTCCCTGCCTCAGGAATTGCAGATAACGCCGGGCATATATGAATCGATTTTCAACGACGGCAACACGTTCGATGCACTTTGCCAAACGGTGCATTTCACGTCGTTTTTTTCCAATAATTACGTTGCGCTCAAAGCAAGCAGAAACAATTGGCGGATGGAGCTCAGGGCCGGGTTTCAGCTGAAGTCGCAACGGGTCAATTCGGAGTTGTTCCCGGTGGTTAACGCCATACCTGCGAATGCTGTTGACACGTTTGCGAATCATTTCGGCGTAACGCATTATCACTATTCGCTGCAACCGCGTCTTGCTTATCAGGGGCGGCAATTAAAGGCCTCGCTGACGTTGCCGGCAAGTTACAATATTATTAATGGGACACCGCGCTGGTTGGCGCAGCCGCAATTGTCGCTGATTTACGAATGGAACGCCCGATGGAAGGCGTCGGCCTATTCATCGTGGAGCAACACGTTGGGCGACATCCGCAGTATGACGCCGCATTATATTTTGACCAACTATCGCAGCATGGAGAAAAACAGCAGCGATTTGCAGGAAGAATCGCGACTCAGCAGCCACCGGCTCATTTTCTCGTATCGAAATACCGTTACCGCTTTTTTTGCCAACCTTTCGGCTGCGTATTATGCGGGTAACAGGATGTTGTACGACTACAGTTTTAGCGGCATTTTAAGCCGGCGTGAGCCGATTGGCCGGTACGCGCCTTTTTCCAGATGGGAAATAAGCGGAGAGGCCAGCCGGTTGATTGATGCGTGGAATACTACTTTTTGGTTGGGGGTAAATTACAACCGTGCGGAAGCCGAACAAGTCCGCCAACATGTGCGTACCCGTTATGCCAACGCATCGGTTTCGCTTCTTCCAAAAATAGCCGCCCGCATTGCCCACCGGATAAACGTGGAATACAAGGCCACATTTACACGTTCGCAAATGCGCATATATGATTTGCAAACAGAAACAAGTGCGCCGGTTTTTTCCATGTCGCATTTTTTAACAGGGTACGTCACCTTTTCAAAAAAATGGAAAGGGTATGTGCAGTGTGATTATTTTTATACGCACAGGCAAGGCATGTCGTATCCTGCCGTGTTCTTTACCGACGCCGGAATACAATACGTGCTGAAAAACGTGGAGTTCGCACTGGATTGTAAAAATATTTTCAACACCGGCAGTTATCAATATGCCGCTGTCAGCAGTTTAAATGAACTATATAATACGTTTGAATTGCGCCCTGTGTCGGTTTTACTCAAAGTATCGTTTTCGTTATCTTAGTTTAGGATTTTTTTTCTATCTTTGTGCCTTGAAAAATAGTGAATATTCACCGTGTGCTTGAACACCACGTAAAAAACAAGAATAATGAAAAAAACATTCTCTTTGGCCTTTGTGCTGCTTGGCATCCTCTTCAATGTGTGCCTTATCGTATCAAACATTTTGGAAGTTAAACTTATCGCCCTCGGGCCGGTGATGGCCACCGCCGGGTTAATGGTGTTTCCCATTTCCTACATCCTCAACGACTGCATTGCCGAGGTGTGGGGCTACCGGAAAGCCCGCCTTGTAATATGGACAGGTTTTGCCATGAATTTTCTCACGGTAGGTTTTATACAGTTTGCCGGCTTGTTGCCGCCGGCTCCCGGATGGGAGAATCAAGAGGCTTTTGTGCGGGTTTTTGATTCCACGCCCCGCATTGCCATAGCCAGTTTCACGGCTTTTCTCGTGGGGTCGTTTCTCAATGCCTACGTGATGAGCCGTATGAAAATACGCTCCAAGGGGCGGCATTTTTCCTTGCGTGCCATTGCTTCCACCGTAGTGGGCGAACTGGCCGATTCCATCATTTTCTTTCCCATTGCCTTTGCCGGCACCGTTCCTTTCGATGCCTTGCTGGTGCTTATTGCCACGCAAGCCGGCATGAAAACGGCATACGAAGTGGTGGCGCTTCCTGTCACCATCAGGGTGGTGAAGTATATCAAACGTGTAGACCAGAGTGATGTGTACGACGAGCAAGTGTCGTACAATCCGTTGAAGTTAAAGCAGCTTTAAAGGGGTAAATTGTTGTGATTTTTACAATAAAATAATAAATCAGACCTCATTTGTCGGGGTACTCCGACTCGAACGGAGGACCCCCTGCTCCCAAAGCAGGTGCGCTAGCCAACTGCGCCACACCCCGAAAAATTCTCCACATTAATAATTAATGCAAAGGGATACAAAAGTAGTGCTTTTTTTCGGAAGTACAAAAATAAAATAAAGGCATCAAATATGTACAGAGGGGCTTTGTGGTTTTTAAAAATGTTGTATCTTTGCACCGGATTTGATTTTTTGACGCGTTCTTATACTCTTTGGAAGGGTGGGTGAGTGGCTTAAACCAACAGTTTGCTAAACTGTCGTACGGGAATAACTGTACCGGGGGTTCGAATCCCCCCCCTTCCGC
>JAITQQ010000105.1 GCA_031288855.1 Prevotellaceae bacterium | reverse complement strand
AATGTGCTCTTTTCAGCGCTCATCCGCGCCGGCGACGTCATTCCCGGCAACTCGCATTTCGACACGACCAAGGGGCATATCGAAGCGCGCAACGCGGTGGCGCTCGACTGCACCATTGACGAAGCCCGCAACACCTATCTTGAACACCCTTTCAAAGGAAATGTCGATATTCGGAAATTGGAACAGGCGTTGGCGCAACATGCCGGCAACATACCTTTTATTATAGTTACCATCACCAACAACACGGCCGGCGGGCAACCTGTGTCGATGGAAAACATGAAGGCTGTGCGCAGCCTTGCCGACCGCTATCAGAAGCCTGTGCTGTTTGATGCGGCGCGTTTCGCCGAAAATGCGTATTTTATCAAGATGCGCGAGAAAGGTTACGAACACAAGAGCATCAAGGAAATTGCGAAGGAAATGTTTGCTTATGCCGACGGCATGACCATGAGCGCCAAGAAAGACGCCATTGTCAACATGGGCGGGTTCATCGCCACGCGCCGCGCCGACTGGTTTGAGGGCGCTAAGAATTTTTGTATTCCTTACGAAGGATACCTCACCTACGGCGGCATGTCGGGACGCGATATGGCTGCACTGGCCGTAGGTTTAGACGAGGGCACGGAATTTGAAACGCTTGAAACGCGTATCAAACAGGTGGAATATTTAGGCCGGAAACTCGATGAGCACCATATTCCCTATCAGCGCCCGGCGGGTGGGCACGCCATTTTTGTGGATGCGCTTAAAGTACTCGCCAAAGTGCCGAAAGAAGAATTTCCCGCGCAAACACTAACCATAGAACTCTATCTTGAAGCAGGTATTCGTGGTTGCGAAATCGGCTATTTGCTTGCCGACCGTGACCCGGTAACCCGCGAAAACCGCTTCGGCGGCCTCGACTTGCTGCGCTTGGCCATCCCGCGAAGGGTGTACACCAACAACCACATGGATGTGGTGGCGGCCGCTTTGAAAAATGTATTCGACCGGCGCGACGCCATTACGCGCGGCGTAAAAATAACCAAAGAAGCGGCGTTCATGCGCCATTTCACCGTAGAACTCGAGCGTTTGGCCTGAGTTTATTTCGAGGGAATAAATACTTTAAGCGCCAGCGGGATGACGTTTATATCAACGGCTCTTCCCATAACGGCCGATTCGCCGTCGAAGTGCACGTAGTCTTCTTTTGTGCGGATGATGCGGATGTTTCGCCCGCGCAGCACTTCGGTTGACCATGCCTTGTGAATGGAGCGCGTGAACAGGCGCGGCAGCAGCAGCGGCGCTTCAATGAGCGAGTACGCATTCAGGATAACGATATCGAGCCAACCGTCGCTGATATTGGCTTCCGGCGCAATGTAGGCGTTGTTTCCCCATTGCGAAGCATTGGCTATGGTAATCAGGAAAGCCTTTCGCCGCAGCGATGTTCCGTCGATGTGAATGATGTATTCGCGCGGCACGTAGCTCAACACTTCTTTGGTCGATAACCCGATATAGTGATACAAACCCCGCTTCCCCCGCTGGTTGAAAAGGTTTCCGATTAACGCATCAAATCCCACGCCGGCCGTGCAGAAGAATATTTTTTCATTAATTTCGGCGGCGTCGATAACCTGCGTATCGCCGGCGCGGATAATTTCAATCGCCTTGCGGAAATTTAGAGGGATGTGGAGGTGTCGTGCCAGGCCGTTTCCCGACCCCATCGGGATAATGCCTAACGCGGTTTGACTGTGCAGAAGTCCGCGTGCCACTTCGTTCACTGTTCCGTCGCCGCCCACAGCCACCACCACATCATAATGCTCGGCGGCAAATTGCAGCGCCTTTTTGTATCCGTCGTTGGCGCAGGAGGTGGTGTACATTGTAAGTTCATAATCGGGCGAAACGCCAAACACCTGCCCGATGTACGACCATGCGGCTCCCTTGTCCTTAGTTCCCGCAATAGGGTTCATGATAAAAGCAATACGCGCCATGCTGCAAAGATACAATTTTTGGTGATATAATAACTATGCCCTTATGTGCCTGCGGGCTTCTGCCTTTATTGCCTTGATGGCATTGAGCGTGGGCGGCGGGTCGAACAGCGCGGCGTTGTCGATAATTTTTTTGGAGAGCGCTACCGCCGGGTCGTTGGGCTGCAATGCGCCGGCCGACTGGTTAATCAGGTTCATGATGGTATTGCGGGCGGCCATGACCTGTGTCCATGCCGCATTGCTTACATAAAGCTGCTGTGCGTAGTTGTGCGCCGTTTCTTCCCGCACCGCGTTCAACAGGAACAGTTGCAGGTCGGCTACCGTGCCGGCGTGGTTGTTGTAGCGCAGCACAAGTTCCGTAGGATTCATGCGCTCCATGAGCAGAACGAGGCGCTCGTAGGCCTGCAACTGCAAAGCCCTAACATCCGCGCTCTGCGGCGCTTCGCCCTGCGTTTTACGCCGTCTTCCCGGAAGGTAATTTAACATGAGTATTAACATCGCCCCCAGTATCGCGATAAAAAGGATATTATTGGAAAAAATATTGTCCATACACGAAGTTTTTTACAAAAGTAGGATTTTTTTTATAAATTTGTCCTTGCAAAGTGTTTTTAATATTGTGAAAATTATACGCAAATATATTCCTCTCTTTAAAAAAAACCGGATTGCCATCCTGTCGGGTTGCTGTGTCCTCCTGCTGATTGGGGCATTGCAAGGCTACCGGTATTACCACACCAATTATGCATCCAATGTGTCGTTGCCGGACAAGGCGGTGTATTTGTATGTCCGTGCCGGTGCGGATTTCAATGAAGTGCTCGACAGCCTGCGCAGCCTCCAGGTGCTGAAAAATGAAAGCACCTTTGTGGATGTCGCTGGGCGTAAAAATTATCCGGAAAACATTCATTCCGGGCGCTACAAGCTTGCCGACGGCATGAGCAATAAGCAACTGGTGCAGGCCTTAATGTTGGGCATGCAGGAGCCTGTGCGGTTAACCCTTTCGGGGAATATCCGCACCAACCGGCGTTTGGCCGTGTTACTTTCGCGCAACATACAACCCGATTCGCTCGACATATTGCGGGCGCTCGAAGACACGCAACGCACGCGGGAGTACGGCTTTACGCCTGCCACCATTATGGGGATGTTTATTCCCAA
>JAITQQ010000110.1 GCA_031288855.1 Prevotellaceae bacterium | reverse complement strand
GTAACTATCCAGATGATTTTTTTCTTTTTCTTTGCCATAACTCTTAACTCTTAGTTCCTAACTCTTAGTTCTTAACTCTTAACTCATAGTGTGATGGGCGTTCCTTTGTAGAAGTCGATTATTTTCAGTTGGAAGATGTATTGGTATTTGGCTTGCAGTTCTTCCGACTGGGCTTTTAGCAAATTGTTTTTTGAGATATTGTAGTCGGTAGCGTTGATAGAGCCTACCTCGAATTTCTGTTCCGTGTAGCGGAATGATTCTTTTGCGGCGATTACGTTTCGTTCGGCGGCCTTGTATTTGTTGAAGGCGGCCAGTGCGTCGGTGATGGCCGATTGGATTTCCTTATACAGTGTTTTGCGTTTGTTCTCCACTTCGAGCTGCGCGATGTGCAGGTTGAGCTTGGCGTTTTTTGCGTTGGTGCGGATGCTCCAGTTGCTGAATATGGGAATAGATAAACTGAAGTTCAAAGAGGGGGTGCGTTGGTCGAGCAGTTGGTCCCAGAAGCGTTGATTTTGCGAGTCGTAGTAAGATGAGCCATACGACCCCGACAGCGACAGCGTAGGCCAATAGTTTCCGCGTGCAATGGCTAATTCGTGCCGCGCGCTTTCCATGCGGTATTCGGCGCTTTTCACTTGCGGCAGGCCTTGGGCAACCCGGTACACGCCGGCGACGTCTTCGCCTTCGAAATTATCGCTGATGCTGAGTTCCGGCTTTTCAATTTGAAGTGTTGAGGTGGGCGGAATATCGAGAAGTTGCCGCAGGTTAAGGTAATTGTTGTCGAGTTGGTTTTTCGCCGTAACGCGCTGCACTTCTTCGGTGGCTAATTGGGCTTCCATTTCGAGTTGTTCGCTGTAGGGGCGGCTGCCGGCGTCCACCAGTTGTTTGAGGCGGGTGAGCTGCACTTCTATATTTTGATAACTGCTTTCGGCCACCGCCAACACTTCGGTCGAAAGAAGCACTTGCAGGTAGGCCTGCGCCACGCTGATGGCAATTTCATTGCGCAGCCGTTCCACTTCCTCTTGGGATGCCCGGTAGTCGCTTTTGTTGCGCCGCACGGTGTTGATTTTTTGCAGTCCTTCAAACAAATTGATGGAAGCGCGGATGGTAGTGCTGAAATCTTGGCTGAAGCCATCGTTCATGCGCCATGACGACGACAGTCCCCAACTCAAACCCGAAGAAGCGCCGGCATTCACGCTTGGCAGGAACATCATTTTCGACTGGAACAGCCGGTTGCCGGCTTGCTCGGCGGTGAGCTCCTGCTGCTGAATGGCGATATTATTATCTAACGCATAACGGATACATTGTTCAAGCGACCAATCCTGGCTTGCGGCCTTGCCGGTAAATAGCAGCCCGGACAATAGGAAAATAAAGGTTTTTCTCATACAAATAAATAAAAGGACTGACAAACCTACGAAAATTTGTTGTGATATGCAACATTATAGCGGTAAATAAGGGAAAACAAAACGGCATATCGTATCAAAGAGCCGGTAAAAAAAGGATGCCTCCACTTGCGTGGAAAGAAAATGGAATTGTGCATTGAAAAATTGTACAATGAATTGCAACACGCAGAGGATACACGTTATTTTCAGTACGGAAAATACGCCGCCCAAAATTTTATCGACGCTTCCGAGCGTGGCTAAGCTGATTAATTTAGCGGCCAGGCGGCCAATCAAGATGACCACAAACAATATGAGAATAAATATGACCACAAAGGAAATTCCTTGTGCGAGGTGGCCGCTTACTTTAAACCATTCGGAAAGATAGTGCCCGGCCACTTTTGAAAACCTGAAAGCGCCATACACGCCAAGCAATAAAGCCGCCAACCCGAACACCTGGCGTATAATTCCTTTTCGCACTCCTGCAATGAAAGCAATCACGAGTAAGATAGCGATAACAATATCGAATACCGGCATCATAGCGTATAATTTTTAAGATGTTGTTTTACTACTGCCCATCCGTCGCTGCTCACTTTGGGGCCAATCACTTCCACCACTTTTGCGGCCGTCAGAGAGCCTATGGCGCCGCATTGGTCTAACGGCAGGCCGGCAGCATGCCCATACAGAAATCCTGCGGCGTAGAGGTCGCCGGCGCCGGTGGTGTCGATCACATTTGCCGGGCATGATTTAACAGCATGAACGGTGTCGCCGCTTTGCACTAACGAGCCGTCGCCGCCTGTTTTCACCACAGCAATATCGCTCAATTTGCTTAGTTCGCCAAGCGCTTCGTGCGGTTTTTTTCCGGTGAACGCTTCGGCTTCGGCTTCGTTGGCGAATACAATATGCACATATTGCCGCAGCATGTCGTGCAGGAAGTCGCGGTTTTGTTCCACCACGTTGTAACTGGCCATGTCGAGCGCAATAATCAGCTGTTGCGCTTTGGCCAATTCCATAGCGCGGCGCACCAGGTCGTGGTTTTGCACCAAATATCCTTCGATATAAAAATAGTCGTGTCCCTCGAACATTTTTTCGTTCAGGTCGCCGGGCGATAGCTCAATGGCTGCGCCCAAGTAGGTGGCCATCGTGCGTTCGGCGTCGGGCGAAATAAACACCGTGCACCGCCCGGTCGATGTGGCGCTGTGCAGCAACGTAGATGTGATGCCGTGCGCAGCCTGGTCGCGTGCAAAAAATTGACCCGGCTCGTCGTTCCCGGTCTTGCCGATGAAGGTGCAGTGCAAGCCCAATTGTGCAGCGCCGGCCATAGTGTTGGCCGCCGAGCCGCCGGCCACGTGTTGCACGCCGCCTAACGTATGCAGCTTGCCCCACAAGCGGTTGGCTGTGGCTTCGTTCACGTGCTGCATGCTCCCTTTCGGGAGATTAAATTCCTGCAATATCGAATCGCCGGTTAATGTAACTAAAATATCAACTAATGCATTGCCTATCCCGAGGATGTTTTTCATAATAACGCCCATTAAAGGCACAAAGATATGTTTTTTTAGCTTTTTATTAAAATAATCATTACTTTTGCGCTTTGCAAACTTTAAATATGCATGATATTTTAAAGTGCCACTTTAAATATGCATGAAAATTTAAAGTATAAAATAAGAAATATGTATCAAAGAAAGCAAATTTTTGAAGGCGCCGGCAATGAAAGTATCTTCTTTTGGGGAGCGCGGCAAACAGGGAAAAGTACGTTGTTAAAACAGCTTTTCCCCGATGCTTTGTGGTTCGACTTGCTCTTGAGCAGTGATTACGAACGGCTGCTGAAAAATCCCGGGTGGATTCGCGAAATAGTGGCGGCAAATCCTTCAATTTCGTTGGTCGTGATTGACGAAATACAACGATTGCCGCAACTGTTGAATGAAATTCACTGGTTGATTGCCAATAAAAATATCCGCTTTATCATGAGCGGCTCAAGCCCCCGCAAAATTTTGCGCTCGGGCGCCAATTTACTTGGCGGAAGGGCGCTGCGCTATGAGCTGTATCCGCTCACGAGCAGCGAAATTCCCGGTTTTGATTTACTGAAAGCGCTTAACAACGGCTTGCTGCCTAAACACTATGACACGCCCAATGCGAAAAGGTTGTTGTCGGCCTACATTGGCAGTTATTTAAGGGATGAAATTGCGGCGGAGGCCCGGTTGAGGAACGTTGCGGTGTTTAGCCGTTTTCTGGAAACTGCCGCATTGACTAACGGCGAAATTGTCAATTATTCGAATGTGGCCGCCGATACCGGCGTGAGCGTTCCTACCGTGAAGGCGTATTTTCAGATTTTGGAAGACACTTTGTTGGGGCGCTATTTGCCCGCGTTTCAAAAACGCCCCAAACGCCGCATGGTTACAGCGCCAAAGTTCTATCTGTTTGACGTGGGCATAGTGAATACATTATTAAACAGAGGGAAAATTGAGCCCGGCACGGAATTATTCGGCAAATCGTTCGAGCATTTTATCTATGAGGAAATCTATACCCACAGCCGGTATTCCGACTTGAATTATCCGATGGCCTATTGGCGCACGACTTCACAGTTGGAAATCGACTTCGTGCTTGGCGACCACGAAGTAGCCATAGAGGTGAAATCAACCAATGAAGCCCAAGCCCGTCACCTGAGAGGACTAAAGGCTTTTGCAGAAGAATATCCGGTAAAAAAACTGATATTGATTAGCAATGATACTCATTCCCGCAAAGTGGACAACGTATTGATATTGCCGTGGCAAACTTTCCTGCAACAATTGTGGAATGGGGAAATAATAGCCTGAACATTGTCATATAACATGTGATTGGATTTTAACGAAAACTTCGTACCTTTGCGGCCTATTATTTGATTTTTTATGAGGAAGTTTGCCGAATATAAGGGGCTGGATCTGGCGAAAGTTAACGCAGAAGTGCAAGCGTTTTGGACAAAAGAAAAAACCTTTGAACAATCTATTGCCACGCGCAAGGGGCGGCCGGCTTTCGTGTTTTATGAAGGGCCGCCGTCGGCCAACGGCATGCCGGGCATCCACCACGTCATGGCGCGGGCTATCAAAGATGCGTTCTGCCGCTATAAAACGCAAAAGAATTTTCTGGTAAACCGCAAGGCGGGATGGGACACCCACGGCCTGCCGGTGGAGCTTGGCGTGGAGAAAATGTTGGGCATCACAAAAGAGGACATCGGTAAAAAAATCAGCGTAGAGGAATACAACGCCGCTTGCCGCAAAGAGGTGATGAAATATACGAAAGAGTGGGAATCGCTTACCGGGAAAATGGGCTATTGGGTGGACATGCAGCATCCCTACGTGACGTACGACAACCGCTACATTGAAACGCTGTGGTATTTATTGAAAGATATTTACAAAAAAGGATTGCTGTATAAGGGCTATACCATACAGCCTTACTCGCCTGCGGCGGGCACAGGACTGAGCACCCATGAACTGAATCAGCCGGGCTGTTACCGCGACCGCAAAGACACCACCTGCGTGGCCATGTTCCGCCTCTTGGAAAACGGAGAACGGAGAACGGAAAACGGTAGCGTTCCGTTAACCGTTAACCGTTTGCCGTTAACCGTTGGGGGGAATGTCTATTTCCTCGCATGGACAACCACCCCTTGGACACTTCCTTCGAACACCGCGTTGGCGGTGGGGCCTGCCATCACGTATGTGTTGGTGCAGACCGAACATCCTTATACCAAAAAGTCGGTGCAGCTGATTCTGGCGAAAGAAGCGGCAGCGCGTTACGGCTTGTCATTGGAAGGAGCGGTGGAAGTTCTGGGCAAAGACCTTGCCGGATGGACGTATGAGCAACTCATCCCCTGGGTGAA
>JAITQQ010000023.1 GCA_031288855.1 Prevotellaceae bacterium | reverse complement strand
GCCGTGTAACCGAAGAAGCCGTTGTAGCGGCGTGTCTCGGACGTTTCGGGCTCAAACGAACGAATAAAATCGTTCATCTGCGCTACGAGTGGGGCGTCGGGGGTGATGGCCGCTTCTTTCATTGCGCCCGCGATACCCGAACGGATGATGCCGTTGTTGACTTCAAATCGCGCGAAAGGATGCACTCCGATGACTGAAACGGCGTTGTCATTGCCGTGAAAGTCGGAACTTTCGAGTAATGTCGATTCCGGAAACACGTCCCGTACTTTCAGGTAGATGCCCACCGGCGTTTGCAGGTCGGCAAGAACAGTTTTACTTTCCGTAAGAAGCCTCATAATGATTAATGTTTAATTAGAGTTAAGAGTTAAGAACTAAGAGTTAAGAGTTATGGGTGCTATTTAAATTCATAATTCATAACTCATAATTCATAATTGTTATGTCTTTGTCTCCTCTGCCCGACAGGCACACTACGACGAGGTCGTTGGCTCGGAATTGTTTCAGGTCGAAGATGCCCAACGCGTGCGATGACTCCAGCGCCGGAATGATGCCTTCCATCCGGGTGAGGGTCTGGGCAGCGGCGAGGGCGCCCTGGTCGTCCACCGCCAGCACTTCCGACCGTCCGCAAGTGGCCAGGTGCGCGTGCATTGGCCCGATGCCCGGATAGTCTAATCCTGCCGAGATGGAGTATGGCTCTGTGATTTGTCCGTCTTCTGTTTGCATCACCAGTGTGCGTGCGCCGTGGATGACGCCGGCAACGCCTAAGTGAATGGTAGCCGCCGACTCGCCCGATGCCACGCCCTTGCCCCCGGCCTCGGCAAGCACGATGTTTACGCGCAGGTCGTCGAGGTATTCGTAGATAGCGCCCGCCGCGTTGCTTCCTCCGCCCACGCAGGCGAGGATATAGTCGGGATAGTCGCGCCCTTCCTTTTCGCGCAGTTGTACTTTCATCTCTTTGCTGATGACCGATTGCAGGCGGGCTACGAGGTCGGGGTAGGGGTGTGGCCCCACGGTAGAGCCGATAATGTAGTGTGTATCGGCGGGGTTTCGGCACCAGTCGCGGATAGCTTCGTTGGTGGCATCCTTCAGCGTACCGTTGCCGCAGCTCACAGGAACGACCGTAGCGCCGAGCATCTCCATTTTGCGGACGTTGAGCTGTTGCCGTTCCACGTCCGTTTTTCCCATATAGACGATGCATTTCATATTAGCGCGGGCGCATACGGTAGCGGTGGCTACGCCGTGTTGTCCTGCACCTGTTTCTGCAATGATGCGTGTTTTGCCCATGCGTTGTGCGAGTAACAGTTGCCCGATGGTGTTGTTGATTTTATGTGCACCGGTATGATTAAGGTCTTCGCGTTTCAGGAAAATCCGGCAGCCGTACTTCTCCGACAGCCGTTGTGCGAAGTAGAGTGGTGTTGGCCGTCCGGCGTAGTCGGTGAGCAGCGCGTGAAATTCCTTTTGGAAAGCCGGGTCGTCAAGTGTTGCCCTGTACGATTTCTGCAGGGCTTCCACGTTAGCGTGCAGTATTTCGGGAATATATGCACCGCCGAATTCCCCGTAATATCCTTCGTCGTTTACATGAAAGGAAGGTTTGTTTTTCATACTGTTTCGTTTTTTTTCTTCATTTATTATAATTAAAAAAGCCTGTTGTGAGTTTACAACAGGCTTTTATTATTCGCAATCAAGCATGCAGGGCTAACTCACTTCTTATCCAAGAACGAGCGCCACCACCAGCATGTATTTGATATATTATTAGGTGTCATTTTTCGTATTTCATTAACAATTATCCGCAAAGGTAAAACTAAATTTATGAATATGCAAGTGCGCACGGAAGAAAATATTTTTTTGATATTGGAAACTTTATTGTATATTTGTAGCCTCACTATGGTGCTTTTCTATGGAAGAACGGGTTAATGAATCGTTGAAGCGTTTAAAAGATAAGCAATTACAGCTTATCGCGTATTACGAAAAGACACAGCGTGAGTATGAAGAGTTATTGGCTGAGAATCAAAAAAATAAAAATGAGTTGGCACGCCAATACGGAATGATAAGAGAGTTGGAAGAGAGAAATAAAAAGTTGCAGTTAGCTGAGGCATTTAAGGGTTCAAGTGCCGACACTAATGATGCAAAATTGAAAATAGGAAGAATTGTGAAAGAGATTGACAAATGTATTGCTCTATTAAACAGATAAAATCGAATGGAAGAAGGAACACTTTCCATTAAAGTTAATGTGGCCGAGCGTGAATATCCGTTTAAAATAACGGCGTCTGGTGAGGAAAGGCTTAGAGCGGCGGCGCGGCGTATCAACGAAGTGGTGGCCCAGTACCGCCAACGTTATCCCGACCGCGACATGTATGACGCCCTTGCCATGACTGCATTGCAGTTTGTTATAAAACTTAAACGGGTGGCGAGTGAAGTGACAACGCTTGATGAGGAGTTGGAAGAGTATTTACAGGGTATTGAATAAAAGTATAGTTCCTATTTACATATTGTGTCTGCATTGTTACGTGTTTCTTTGCGAAACTCAACACTATTATTATTAAGGAGTGTATCTCGGTTGCTAAGAACAGGCCTAGGTTATCCTTCGGGAGATTTCGACTTGTCGAGACGTTGGACGTTCGAGGTTAATATCCGGAAGCTCCGCCTTGATTTTCAGGGTTGTCGACAAAAAAGCGTAATGATGCAGACTTTTTATTTGTAGATATTGAAATGAACAAACAAACATAACAAAATTATGGAATTACCAATTATATTAGCTGTAGTAGCCGTCATAGCCGGTGGAGGAGTGTCGTTTTTTGTGGTAAATGCATTGTTGTCGAAAAAACGTGATAAAATCATTAGAGAGGCGCAGGTAGAGGCTGAGACCATTAAGAAAGAGAAGATACTGCAAGCCAAAGAGCGTTTTTTACAGTTGAAAACAGAGCATGAGAGCTTAATCAATGAGCGGAACAATAAATTGTCGCAGGCTGAAAACAGGTTGAAGCAGAAAGAATCGGTGTTGGGGCAACAGTTGTCGGATGCGCAACGGAAGATAAAAGAAAATGACGCCATCAAGGAGAGCCTGTCGGTGCAGATGGAAGTGGTGGAGAAGCGTATCGAAGAGTATGAAAGGTTGCGGCGCCAGCAAATTGAGAAGTTGGAAACCATTGCGGGGCTTTCGGCGGCGGAAGCAAAGAACAACCTGGTAGAATCGTTGAAAGCCGAAGCGAAAACGCAAGCCATGTCGTATGTCAATGAGGTGATGGATGAGGCGCGGCTGAATGCCACGAAAGAGGCGAAGCGTATTGTTATCCTCTCATTGCAGCGGGTAGCACAAGAAGCGGCCATTGAAAACGCCGTTACGGTTTTCCACATTGAAAATGATGAAGTGAAAGGCCGCATTATCGGACGCGAAGGCCGCAACATTCGCGCGTTGGAAGCCGCTACAGGGGTGGAAATTGTGGTAGACGATACGCCGGAAGCGATTGTGATTTCCGGTTTCGACCCGGTGCGCCGCGAAGTGGCGCGGTTGGCGCTGCACCAATTGATTACAGACGGGCGTATCCATCCGGCGCGTATTGAAGAAGTGGTGGCCAAACTCCAGAAACAAGTGGATGAAGAAGTGGTGGAAGTAGGAAAACGCACCGCTATCGATTTAGGCATTCACGGCTTGCACCCTGAGTTGATAAAATTGGTGGGCGCTATGAAATACCGGTCGTCGTATGGACAAAATCTATTGCAGCACTCGCGAGAAGTGGCAAACTTCTGCGCCATCATGGCGGCGGAATTGGGCTTGAATCCCAAGGCGGCAAAGCGTGCGGGATTGCTGCACGACATCGGAAAAGTGTCGCCCGACAACCCTGAGTTGCCGCATGCCATTTTAGGTATGCAATTGGCCGAAAAGTACAAGGAAAAACCGGAAGTGTGCAATGCCATTGGGTCGCACCACGAGGAAGTGGACATGACGTCGCTGATTGCGCCGTTGGTGCTGGTAGGCGACGCCATATCGGGCGCTCGTCCCGGCGCTCGCCGCGAAGTGGTGGAATCTTACATCAAACGGTTGAAGGGCATGGAAGATTTGGCGTTGTCGTATCCGGGCGTGATAAAAACATATGCTATTCAGGCAGGCCGCGAATTGCGGGTCATTGTGGGTAGCGAAAAAGTGAGCGACGCCGATGCGGAAAGCCTGTCACAAGACATTGCAAAGAAAATCCAGGAAGAAATGACGTATCCGGGGCAAGTGAAAGTTACGGTAATTCGTGAAACGCGGGCAGTAAGCTTTGCAAAATAAATGTTAGGGTTTATCTTTCCAAATCGTTTTTATCTCCTGTGCGGATGCGTTTGTTTATTCTCTTCATGCAGCCGTGGCGATTTGCCGCAACAATTGGCTGCTTCGGCGGAAGCCATTACCCAAATTGAATTTTCGCAAGGCGGCGACACCACTACGATAACTGAAATTGATGGAAAATGGGTAGTCAATCACGGCAGGGCAGCGCAGGAAGCATGTGTGTCCGACTGGTGGCGCGTGGCGCTGAATTGGCAACTGCGCCCGATGGCCGTTGATGAAAATGTGGTACAAAAAATTGCTGACCGGGTTGTCCGGGAAGGAATACATACGGCTGTGTTTACAAAGCGTCATCGCCCTTTGCTTGCATTTTATATAAGCAATATAAAATATACAGGTACGGTAGTGTACTATGGCGAACAATTGTTTTTGGCGAACATGCCCTATGCCGATTATGAAATTACAGAAGTGTTCAGCGCCAAGCCGGAATACTGGAAAGACGCCACAGTGTTTTCCTATTTGCCGCTTGATTTGGATACGGTGACGGTAGAACACCTGCAACGCCCTGAGGCTTCTTTTCAATTGATACGCAACGCTGACGGCTGGCAGCCCCTTGCGGTGGAAGGCAACCGGGCAATAAAGTGCAAAAACGAAGCATTGATAAACCGGTATGTAACCTATTTCCAACAGGTGGCGGCCGATACCGTCATAGGCGAGTTGCCCGAACCGGAACTTGACGCAGTGCGCAACCATTTGCAACACCGCATACACATTAAAAGTGCAAAGGGAAACCTGACAGTGGAATTGTTTGGTATTCCTTTGGCGGAAGGGGATGGGTATGATACGGACAAATGCCTCCTTTTTATGGTGGAAACCGGAGAATGGGCGCGGGCTTCTTGGGTATCTTTCGACTTGTTATTGAAGAATTTAACCGATTTTGTTGATAAAAAATAAAAGTAAGTGTCGGTTGTTTCCTTAAAAAATTGTATTATTGTAGTTTAAAATAAAGAATAAATATGAAATTCATTGTATCGAGTACCGACTTGTTAAGTCGTTTGCAGTCCATAGCGCGGGTGATTAGCAACAAAAACACCATGCCGATTTTAAATAATTTTTTATTCCGCTTGCAGGATAATACGTTAACAATTACGGCTTCGGATATTGAAACCACGATGGAAACGTCGTTGGCTATCGAGAATGTGGAAAAGGAAGGCGCTGTAACGATTTCCGCGAAGTTGCTTATTGATACGTTAAAGGAGTTTCCCGAACAGCCGTTGACGTTTGAAGTGGATGACACGAAAGTAGAGATTAGTTGGCCTAACGGACAATTTACGCTTCCCGGCTTGCCGGCCGATGATTATCCGGCAAAACCGGCGTTAGACGCCACAGCCAGCCGCATCGAAATTCCTGCCGAAGTGCTGCTCGAAGGATTAGACCGCACGTTGTTTGCCACTGCCGATGATGAATTGCGGCCGGTGATGAATGGCGTTTATTTCGATTTGAAGAAAGAGAACGCCACGCTGGTGGCTTCCGATTCGCACAAGCTGATGTATTACCGGCGTACCGATATTATACTTGAGGCCGAAGATGCTTTTATTCTTCCCAAGAAGCCGGCCGCGCTGTTGAAAAATATCCTGCCCAAAGTGAGCGATGCGGTGGAACTTGCGTTTGACAAGAAGAACGCAGTGTTTACGCTGCCCGGCTATAACCTGACCTGCCGCCTTGTGGAAGGTAATTATCCGGCTTATCGTTCGGTCATTCCGGCAAACAATGAAAACAAAGTGACGGTCGACCGTCTGGAATTTATGAATTCCGTACGCCGCGTGTCGGTTTGCTCGAATCAGGCCAGCAACCTCATCAAACTGGAAATTGCAGGGAACGGCATTACCGTATCGGCACAAGACCTTGATTTTTCCGTGGCGGCGCACGAACGCATAAACTGCCGTTATGACGGCGATGATATTGAAATAGGCTTTAAATCGAATTTCCTGAGTGAGATTTTAGCCAATCTTCCGTCAACAAATGTGAGCCTTGAATTGTCGGATGCTACGCGGGCCGGATTGATACTCCCATTGGAAACAGATGATGAGCACGAGGAAACCCTTGCCCTGCTCATGCCAATGATGATAAACGCATAGAATAGAAAATAAAAAATATGCAATTAGATTTGAAAAACCCCCTGGTGTTTTTTGATGTGGAAACTACAGGGTTGGATATTGCTAATGATAGAATTGTGGAAATTTCTATCCTGAAAGTAATGCCCGACGGAAAAGAAGAACAAAAAACATTCAGGGTAAATCCCACCATACCCATTCCCGAACATGTCACAAAAATACACGGCATCACCAATGAAGATGTGGCGGATTGTCCTGTGTTTAGTACAATTGCGCGAAGTTTGGCAAACTATATCGAAGGGTGTGATATTGCAGGATACAATTCTATAAAGTTTGATATTCCGATTCTGGCCGAAGAATTTTTGCGTGCCAGCGTGTTTTTCGATTTTCATAAACGGAAGCTAATCGACGTGCAGACTATTTTTCATAAAATGGAGCAACGCACTTTGTCGGCCGCCTACAAATTTTATTGTAGCAGAGAACTGCAAGGCGCACACAGCGCCGCTGCCGATGCGTATGCGACGTATGAAATACTACAGGCGCAACTCGACAGGTATGAAAACTTGTCGAACGATATGGGTAAACTGTCGGAATTTTCCATGAAAACACGTAACCTCGACTACGCCGGCCGCGTGATACTGGATGAAAAAGACGTGCCGATTATTAATTTCGGAAAGTATAAAGGACGGAGAGCACTTGACGTAATGGAAAGAGACCCCAGCTATTATTCGTGGATTATGAATAGCAATTTTACGTTAGACACCAAGCGGGTATTTACCGAATTGCGTTTGAAAACCAAAATATCGCCGATGTCTTGAAACTGATTTGCGTACACGGGGTAGATGGCGGCGAGGTGAGCTATTACCTCAGACCCGATACGGCGTTGCTGCGGAATAATGCGGCATTTTATTATCCTGATTTTACTTCACAACTTGTAGCGCACGTCTGTGTGGTAATTCGTGTATGCCGCTTGGGGCGCAGTATTAACAAGCGTTTCGCCGCACGTTATTACGACGCTGTGGGCGCGGGAGTAACGTTTACGGCAGCCGATTTGTTGGCGCATGATATGGCGGGAGAAAAACTTTGTAGCAGGGCGGTGTCGTTCGATTATTCGGCCGCCGTGAGCCGTGAATTTATCGGGATGGCGCAATGGCAGGAAAGCCGTTGTAACATGCGGGCGTATGATGAAGGTGAAATCCCGTTGGAGTTTGAAAACATACAGTTTGTAGATAAAATTATTGAATATGTTTCAAATTTTATGACGTTGAAAATAGGCGATTATATTTTCATCCCGGCGTCGCCGCCTTTTCAGGTGCATGCCGGCCATCATATTGAAACATTTTTCATGGATAAGAAAATGCTGGATGTGGCGATTAAATAGTGTTGGCAATGTTGAATTTTCTACATCGGATACATGAGAAAATCTTGTGGCTAAAGCGCCTTCCCGAACGGCAGCTGATTATTATATTGTCGTTTGTGGTGGGCTTGCTGAGCGGGCTTGCGGCGGTGTTGTTGAAAAATACCGTGCACGGCATACAGGAATTATTGACAAGTTGGTTTCAGACCGGCACGGAAAGCTTGCTCTACCTGATTTATCCCGGCGTGGGCATGTTGCTCTCCCTGCTGTATGTGCGCTATGTTGTGAAAGATGATATTGGGCATGGCGTGACCAAAGTGCTTTATGCCATCAGCCGGAAGGATTCGAAAATCAGGCGACACAACACCTACAGCTCGATGGTGGCCAGCTCCGTAACCATTGGGCTCGGCGGCTCGGTGGGGGCCGAAGCGCCCATTGTTTATACCGGTGCAGCGTTGGGCTCTAACATCGCTAAATTTTTTCATCTTAACTACCGTTACATTACCCTCATGTTGGGCTGTGGTGCGGCCGGTGCGGTGGCCGGTATTTTTAAAGCGCCGTTGGCCGGCATTGTGTTTACGCTCGAAATCCTGATGCTTGACCTCACGCTGTCGTCTATTGTGCCGCTGCTTGTATCTTCTGTTACGGCGGCTGCAATATCGTACCTGATGTTGGGCGACACGGTGTCGTTCTCCAGTTCGGTGTCGCCGTTTAATATGTTGAACTTGCCCTATTATATTGTGTTGGGCGTTTGTTGCGGCTTCGGTGCGCTCTATTTTACACGCGCCACCTTAGCGTTGGAAAACCGTTTGAAAAAAATCGAAAGTGTTTTCCGCCGTTGGCTGCTTTGCGCAGTGGGATTGGGCTTACTCATTTTCTTGTTTCCCCCGCTTTACGGAGAAGGCTATAATTCGCTCACGCTGCTGTTGCACAGCGATAGCGTGAATGCCGCAGGAAACGTGCTCTATGAGTCTTTTTCTTCCAACGTGTGGTTTATTTTGCTCTTTTTCCTCGCCGTATTTTTCTTTAAAGTGTTTTCTATGTCGCTTACCAATTCGGGCGGCGGCATAGGCGGAACGTTCGGGCCTACTTTATTCATGGGCGGCGTGGCCGGGTTTATTGTGGCGCGGCTCATTAACCTGTCGGGCATCCATGAGGTTCCAGAAGCCAATTTTGTGTTGGTGGGCATGGCCGGCATGATGTCGGGCGTAATGCACGCCCCACTCACGGCCATTTTCCTCATTGCCGAAATCACGGGCGGTTATGACCTCCTCATGCCGTTGATGCTCGCTTCGGCCGCGTCGTTCATCACCATTCGCGGATTTGAGCGGCATTCTATTTATACCAAACGTTTGGCCCTGCGCGGCGAACTCATCACGCACAATAAAGACAAGGCCGTGTTGACCATGTTGCAGGTGGATAAACTTGTGGAAACGGATTTTTCCATTGTGTCGCCCGAGAATACGTTGGGGCAACTCGTGAAAATCCTTTCGCGCTCGTCGCGCAACCTCTTTCCGGTGGTCGACGATTCGGCTGCATTAGTAGGCGTGGTGCTGCTTGACGACGTGCGCGGCATCATGTTCGACACCGGCAGCTATGAAACAATACGTGTGCGCGATGTGATGAAGCTCCCGCCGGCGTTGGTTTCTACAGGAGAAAGCATGCAATCCGTGCTGGATAAATTTGAAATTTCGGGCGTATGGAACTTGCCGGTAGTAGATGAAAATGGGCGCTACGCAGGCTTTGTGTCCAAGTCGAAAATATTTTCTTCTTATCGTAACATGTTACAACAATTTTCCGATGAATAAGATTTACATAGACCTTATCGCGCAAGCGCTTCAGGTAAAAGTGTGGCAGGTTGAGAACACCCTGGCGCTGTTTGCCGAAGGAGCTACCGTTCCATTTATTAGCCGCTACCGCAAGGAAATGACCGGCAGCCTTGACGAAGTGCAAATTGCCGAAGTGAGGCATCGCGCCGCTGTTTTTGAAGAATTGGACAGCCGTAAAACAACAATTCTTAAATCGATTCAGGAGCAAGGCAAACTTACCGGCGAATTGCAAGCAAAGATAGAGGCTTGTGTGGTGTCGTCGGAACTGGAGGATATTTATTTGCCTTACCGCCCGAAACGCCGTACCCGCGCTTCCGTAGCGAAGGGAAAAGGATTGGAGCCGTTGGCCGGCATATTGATGAAACAGGGCCGCACCGACATTCTTGCGGAAGCGGAAAAATTCCTGACCGATGCAGTACCCACCGTTGACGCCGCCTTGTCGGGCGCCCGCGATATTATTGCCGAGCAGGTGAACGAAGAGGCAAAAGTGCGCGATGCATTGCGCCGCTTGTTCCGGCGCGAAGCGGTGGTGTATTCCAAAGTGAGCCATGGGCGGGAGGAAGAAGGCATCAAGTATAAAGATTATTTCGATTTTCATGAAGCCTTGCGGAATACTCCGTCTCATCGTTTTTTGGCGGTGCTGCGAGGGCAAACAGAAGGTTATCTCACGGTGCATGTAGCGCCCGACGAAGCGCAAGCCGTTTCGCTTGCCGAAACACAAGTGCTGCAACAACCTGTTGCGCAAACTCCGGCTGTGGAACAGGTGCGCATGGCTGTTGTAGACGCTTACAAACGCCTGCTTTATCCGTCGCTTGAAACCGAAACAATCAACTGGAAAAAAGAAAAGGCCGACGCCGAAGCCATTAAAGTATTTGCCGAAAATTTGCGCCAGTTGTTGCTTGCTTCACCGTTGGGGCCGAAGCGCGTGCTTGCCCTCGATCCGGGCTTCCGCACAGGCTGCAAACTCGTGTGCCTCGACGAACAGGGACACTTGTTGCACAATGAAACCATTTACCCGCACCCGCCGCAAAACGAACGCGGAGCGGCCGTGCGCAAGGTTTCATCGCTTGTTGATGCATATAAAATTGAAGCCATCGCCATTGGCAACGGCACGGCCGGCCGCGAAACGGAACATTTTATCAAAAAAATAGCGTTTCCGAAAAACATGCAGGTGTTTGTGGTGAGTGAAGACGGGGCTTCGGTGTATTCCGCATCGGCCATTGCACGCGAAGAATTTCCGGAGTATGATGTAACGGTGCGTGGCGCAGTGTCTATTGGCCGCCGCTTGATGGACCCGCTGGCCGAACTGGTAAAAATCGACCCCAAGGCCATCGGCGTGGGGCAATACCAGCATGATGTAGACCAGACTAAACTCAAAGAAAGCCTCGACCGCGTAGTGGAAAGTTGCGTGAACAACGTGGGCGTAAACCTGAATACGGCCAGCAAACATTTGTTGACTTACGTGTCGGGGCTTGGCCCGCAGTTGGCGCAGTATATTGTGGATTACCGCGCGGCGCACGGTGCATTTAAAAGCAGAATGGAACTGCGCAGCGTAAAACGGTTGGGCGATAAGGCCTTTGAACAGTGTGCCGGCTTCTTGCGTATTGCCGGTGCTGCAAATCCGCTCGACAATAGCGCTGTGCATCCCGAGCGCTACGCGTTGGTGGAACAAATGGCGCAAGACCTCAACTTTTCGTTACAGGAGTTGTTGAATAACGAAGAAGCCCGCAGCCGCATAGATTTGGCGCGTTACGTGAACGATGCGGTAGGCCTGCCCACGTTAAACGATATTGTGAGTGAGCTGGCAAAGCCAGGCCGCGACCCGCGCAGCGTGGCGAAAGTGTTTGAGTTTTCGCCCGACGTGTTTTCGATTGACGATTTGAAGCCCGGCATGCTGTTGCCCGGCATCGTGACCAACATTACCAATTTCGGCGCTTTTGTGGATGTCGGGGTGAAGCAAGACGGACTGGTGCATATTTCGCAATTAACGGACCGTTATGTGAGTAATCCTAACGAAATACTGAAGCTACACCAGCACGTGCAGGTAAAAGTGGTGGATGTGGATGTGAAGCGGCATCGTATTCAATTGAGTATGAAGAATATTAATTTATAATATTTTTTGTAATTTGAGTATTTTTATTTATCTTTGTAGGATAAATAATTTTAATCCGGTATAAATTTAGTGAAATGAAAAAGATATTACATGTTATAGTGGGATTAATATGTTGCGCGGTTACATTCGTCGCATGTTTTGATCAAAAAGATTTTGAGTTTGACAAATTTACGGTCAGCGACCTCGACCCCACGTTATATATTCCGTTGGTGAACGATACCATAAGGCTTGATGCAAGTAATGACTATAATGTGCTGTATGACGATGAGGGAGTGGGTTATCTTTATTTTGACATAGAAGATAATATTTTACCGCCGGTGAAAGATTTTTTTGCAGTGCCATCCAGTGCCGATTTTCCTGTTTCGTTCGATTATACCTATACCGCTAATTCTAGCGGTTATTCTATTTCTATTCCAATATCATGTGGCTATACGTTCTCTCGTTCAGACCATCAAATAGACAGCATTGTTTTTAAAAACGGAACACTGTCGGCAGCTATTAATGCGCCATCCGGCACAGGGGCGTATACGGTAACAATTCCTGCATTAAAGAAAAACAATGTGGCTTTTCGCGAAACTGTTCCTTTTGGCACATCGTC
>JAITQQ010000021.1 GCA_031288855.1 Prevotellaceae bacterium | reverse complement strand
ACGTGGTTTGCGGCGTCGTGGCTTTGCAGCAGGCAGGGTATTTTCCAATCGATTTCCTTCACGTAGCGGATGAGGTTGACCCCGGCATTCGGGTCGGGCGCGCCGCAGTGCGGGTATTCCACGTCTGAAATTACTCCGATGAGGTTTTGGTGGTAGCGGTTGATGATGTTCACCGCCTCTTCGTAAGTGCTCACGAGGATAATTTTCGGGCGGGCGCGCAGTTTAAGGATGGGCGTCAATTCGTCCGACAGGGTGCGGTCGTTGATGAGTTCCTGCGTTTGCGACATCACTTCGGTGTACAGTATCGGCAGGTAGCGCGAGTAATATTTCACCGAGTCTTCCACCAACAGCACCACACGCACGTCGCCCACTTTGGTGTCGGCTTTCAGGTTGATTTTATCTTCCAGATATTTCGCCATGGCGAGAAACACCCGCGTGGTGCCGTTCCACATAAAAATGCGCTCCACGCAATGGTTTACGATGTCGGCGTTTTTGTTGAAATAGGTGAGGTCGGCGTTGCTGCTCACGAGCATCATCAAGTGCACGGCCGGATACTTTTTTTTGATGTGCCGGCAGGTTTCGAGCGGCGTTTCCTTGTCGAGCCCGGCCATGATAATGACCAGGTCGAAGCGGCGCTTGCTCATTAAATCGAGCGCTTCCTCCTCATTGACGGCGCTCGTGAAACGAGGCGCGCTGTAGAGGTTAAGTTGAAGGTATTCACCAATCAGTTTTTCGGAAAACTGTCCTTCGCGTTCAATGGTATATGCATCGTAATAATTGGCAATCAATAAAACTTCCTTCACCTTAAAAGGCATCAGCTCTTCAAAGATGTCACGGTCGCTTTTTTGCCGCCGGTATAATTTACGGAGGTCGATTTTGTGAGGCGTCACATCCTACAGTCCGCTAAAATCAACATTATCGAATAGTACGGAAGGCGTACGCCATGACCTGTCGAGGCGCGGGTCGTTGCCTATTTCCGCAACGTTGCTCCACAGGGTCAACAGGTTTCCTGTGATGTTCATTTCCGACACAGGTTTCACCACTTTTCCGTTTTCAATTAAAAATCCTTCTACGCCAAACGAGAAGTCGCCGGTGGTGCTGTTGCTGTTGCCGCCGTTGAATCCCGTAATCCATATCCCTTTCTTGAGCGACGCCATCAACTGGTCGAAATTTTTGTTGCCCGGTTCAAAGGTCAGGACAGAAGGGCTGCTGATGGTAGGCTCTACGTTCAACTTTTTGGAAATATACGTGTCGATGAAATACGTTTGAAGCACTCCTTTTTCGATTACCTGGCGTTTCACGGTAGCCACGCCTTCGTGGTCAAACCAGCGTGCACCCCTCGCATGCGTGATGTGTGGGTCATCGGTTAAAGTGAGTTTGTCGGAAACTATTTTGGTGTTCAGCTTGTCCAACAAGAACGAATTTTTTTGTTGCAGGGCGTTTCCGTACATGGCGGAAATAAGCGGCGTCAGCAGGCGTCCCGAGTTCAAGTTATCCACCAGCATGGCGTATTTTCCCGACTTTATTTTCTGTTGTCCCAGCTTGCGCATGGTGCGTTCCATCGCTTTTTTGCCGATGCCCGATTTTTGCAATTCGTCCCATTGCAGGGCTGTGTCATACCACCAGTCGGAAGGGCGTGCATCGCCCTCCCCTTTCATCGACACCGAAGCGGAGAGGCTGTAGTACGTCGATTTGGTTTCCCCTTCAAACCCGTTGCTGTCCACCAAATAATTACGGCTTTCACCGTCGTTGAAGCTGCCTGTTACGGAAATAATACGCGGGTCGGCGCCATACACTTCCTCTACGGCGGCTTTGGCCAACGCCAGTTTGTCGTCGGCTTCCACGCTGCTGAAATTTTCATCCACGAGTTTCAAATCGTGCCCGCCGCCTTTGTAGTAGCGCGATGGGTCGGGCAATTGGCGTGCCGGGTCTTCCGCCAGGTAGCCGGTAGTTTCTATGCCTTTTTTGATAAATTGTTTCAGCTCTTTTTGGTCGATGCGGTTGGTCGAGTAGTTGCCATACCGGTTATTGACGAACAAGGTAATGCTGAGTCCGTTTTCAGCCGCCTGCTGCAACTTGTCGAGTTGCGTGTCGCGGTATTCAAATTCACTGCTCGAGCCGGTGCCTAACGATACCCTGCAAGCCTGTGCGCCGTTGTCCAATGCAAATTGCACGGCCCATTTTGCTAATTCTTTATGATTCATAATAAAAATTTTAAACGTTTACGATTCGCCCCCTACCGTTAATTTTTTCACCAACACCGAAGGAATACCCTGCGCTACAGGAGCGCCCTGTCCGTTCTTGCCGCAGGTCCATGCACCGGTATCAATCTTACAGTTGTTGCCCACCATGGTAATGTCGGCAAGCGCTTTCGGCCCGTTGCCGATGATGTTGATGTCCTTGATGGGTTGCGTCAGTTTACCGTTCTCAATCAGGTAGCCCGATTTCACGAAGAACGTAAAGTCGCCGGCGCCGATTTGCACCTGTCCGTTGGTAAAGTTGTCGGCGTAGATGCCGTTCTTCACCGACGCGATGATGTCTTCTTCATTCATGTTGCCGTTTTCCATGTAAGTAATCCGCATTCGCGGCATGGGAGAATAGCGGAACGACTGGCGGCGGCCGTTGCCTGTAGACGCCACGCCGTAGTGCTTTGCACTGATGCGGTCGTGCAGGTAGCTGGTGAGCACGCCTTTTGTGACGATATATGTTTTTTGTCCTTCCACGCCTTCATCGTCAATATTGAGCGCGCCGCGGTCGTGGTTAATAGTGCCGTCGTCCACCACGTTGATGTTTTCGTTGCACACCACTTTGCCCAATTTGTCGGAGAAAATCGATTCGTTTTTCCGGTTGAAATCGGCTTCGAAGGCGTGCCCGATGGCTTCGTGCAGCAAGATGCCCGAGCCTCCGGCCGCCATGACCACCGGCAGTTCCCCGCCTTTAGGCTTCACGGCTTCAAACATGATGGCGGTTTTCTTCACGGCGTTTTGCGCAATGCTTTCCACAATGTCGTCGGTGAGAAACTCAAACCCCTTGCGCTGTGCATACGAATCGTACGCGTTCTCAATTTTTCCGTTTTGCTCCATTACGCACATGGCGCTCAGGATGGCCATTGGGCGGTAATCGGCGCAAAGCACGCCCTCGGAGTTGCAGATTAGAACGAGCGAAGTAGTGTCGCTCAGCGAAGCCGTTATTTTCGATACGCGGCTGTCGAGCGCAAAGATGCGGTCGTTGAGTTTTTGCACGTAGGGCATTTTCGCTTTTACTGAAATGTCGTCCCAGGGTTCAATGACCGGATATTTGTTGCTGAATGTTTTCTCGATGAAGCCTGCCGGCGCGCCGGGTGTAGCCCCCGATGCGATTCGCGATGCGGTGCGCGCCGCATTAATCATCTCGTTGAGGCTGATGTTTTCCACGTAGGCGTAACCGGTTTGGTCGCCCATCACCACCCTGATGCCCACGCCGTAATCCACGTTGGCGTATGCCTGGTTCACCGCTCCGTCACGAAGCGACAAGTAGTTGTCGAAGGAGTGTTCGAAAAATAAATCGGCGTAGCTGGCTCCTTTTTCAAGCGCTACTGCCAGCACTTTTTTCAAATCGTTTTGCGAAACGCCGAAATGGTCGAGCATGGCCGCGAGGCCTTCTTTCGAGCCTGCTCCGCACGATTCGAAGATTTGAGGAAGCAAAGCCGCTCCCATAAGCGCCATTCCTCCCGTTTTAAAAAATTGTCGTCGTTGCATAACACGCGGTTTTAAGTGAGTTTTTATGTGCTGAAAATACAATAAATTCGTTATTAAACATGAGATTTGGCATTTTTACGGTCGGCAAGGTATGCCCATGCGCCCAAACCTACGGAAAATACACCAATTGCTACGATGAAATAAATGACTTCCATAAATAATTATTTTTTGTTTTGTTTGTTGCTATTCCAAATTAAGGCAAACGCAATGATAATCACTGTTGCAGTTACAACACCGCCCACTGAAAACAGCACAACAAGCGGTATGTCGTGCCTCATAATGCCCGTCAACAAAACGCCTCCGATAAGAAGTTTTGCCACATCAAGAAGGAATTTACCCACTTCTTTTTTCATACGACAAAGTTAGTGAATATTTTAGGATTTCCAAGCGTTGGGG
>JAITQQ010000155.1 GCA_031288855.1 Prevotellaceae bacterium | reverse complement strand
TTTAATGAACTCTACGCCGCCGAACAGCAGCGGCAAACCCTGTTCGGCGCGTTCTCGCTCCTCGCCGTGCTGATTTCGTGTCTCGGCCTCTTCGGACTGGTGACCTACACCGCCGAAATTCGGACAAAGGAAATCGGCATCCGCAAGGTACTGGGCGCGTCGGTGACGAACATCATCGCCATGTTGTCGAAGGAGTTTTTGTGGCTGGTGGGCGTCGCCCTGCTGGTGGCGTTTCCTGTGGCGTGGTATTTCATGACAAAGATGTTGCAGGAATACGTTTACCGCATCCCGCTTTCGTGGTGGATATTTGCGGCAACAGCCGTCGCGGTTATCCTGCTCACCGTGCTGAGCGTGGGCATCCAAGCCTACCGCGCCGCCATCGCCAACCCCATCAACGCAATCAAAACAGAATAAAACTAAGAACTAAGAGTTAAGAACTAAGAATTATTAAAAACTAAATATTATGAAGAAAGAATCTATATTAAGGAATAAAAGCAAAAACAACTCTTAACTCTTAGTTCTTAACTCTTAACTATTATGTACAACTTAAAAATTGCCATTCGGAACTTGCAGCGAAACGGGCTGTACTCGTGGATAAACGTAGCGGGACTGGCGGTGAGCTTGACCGCATGTATCTTCATTGCCCTTTGGGTGGAAGACGAATTGAGCTACGACCGCTTTCACCGGAATGCCGGTAACCTCTATTATGTTTGTTATTATGATGCCGATGACAGCGAGCGCTACTATATGCACAGAACGCCGGTGCCTCTGGCTGCCGCTCTCCGGCAAGACATACCGGAAGTGCTTGATGCGTGCCGCGTGGCAGATTATCATTACACGGAATACTTGCAATACAATCACACGAAATTTTTCGACCTTGCAGGGTGTGCGGTCGATGCTTCGTTTTTCACCCTGTTCGACTTTCCTTTGCTCGAAGGAGACAAACATAACCCATTCACCGACGACGCGTCTATTATTATTTCGGAAACAAAAGCAAAGGCTTTCTTCGGCGATAAAAATCCCATCGGGGAAATCATTATTACCGGCGACTCCATACCCCTTCATGTCACCGGTGTGATAAAAGACGCGCCGCGCAATTCTATCCTGCAATTCGATTTTCTTGTGCCGCTGGATGCCTTGCAGAAAATGTTTCGTGGCCATTCCGGTTATACCTCTATTCACGACGATTGGAGATGGATTCGTTGCCAGGTGCTTCTTTTGTTGCGCGACGGAGAGGACATCAAAGCATTGGAAGAAAAAATATCCCGGCGGGTAACGCAAATAAAAAGTACGGAATCATGGTTTAAAGAAGAATACAAAGAAAATTACATTTTGCAGCCCTTGCCGGAAGTACGCCTGTACAGCCCCGATGGAGAGCCGGAAGGGATAAAAACCGTATATCTGTTGTCGCTCGTCATGGCGCTGATTTTGCTTGTGGCATGCATCAACTATGTAAACCTGATAACGGCACGCGCTACCAAACGAAGCAAAGAAATGGCTGTTCGCAAAATCATGGGCGCTACCAAAGCCGCGCTGTTCTTCCAACTGATACGCGAAATGTTGGTGTTGTTGTTGGTGGCATTGGCTATTGCTTCATTCCTTATTTATTTCCTATTACCTGTGTACAATGAACTGTCGGGGAAAAACCTGCTGTTCGCGTTTACCAACACTTCCGTATGGTCGGTATATGCCGTTATGTCGGGTGTTGTGTTGGTGTTGGCAGGCCTGTATCCGGCGTTCCTGCTGTCTGCATATCAACCGATGGATGCTTTCAGAAGTACCGCCGCCGGGAAAAAACGTGGCGTATATCTTCGGAAAGCGTTAGTGGCGCTACAGTTTGCTATTTCCTTCGGCTTGATTGTTGTTACCATCACCATAGGCGGGCAAATAAAATTCATGCGCGAGAAAGATTTGGGATACGACAAGGAAAATATATTTACAATGGCGGGGGAAGAAGAAATGGCGAAGCATCGGGATGCTGTACGAAATGAGTTGTTACGCAATGAAAATATAGTGGATGTAACGGTTTCTTCAAATACTAATATGATGTCCGGAATGCGCCGTAACGTATCCTGGCAAGGGAAACCTGACGATTTTAACCCCTATTTTTATGGGATAAATGCATACCCGGATTTTTGTGATTTTATGCACATCCCTTTATTGCAGGGCGAGCCTTTGTCGCCATCCGACAAGAGAACAATTCTGGTCAATGAAGAAGCCGTACGCGTAATGGAAATGGACAATCCTGTGGGACAATTTTTGTACATGAGCAGGAAAATGGATAATGAAGTGCCTTATACAATTAAAGGAGTCGTAAATGATTTTCATTTTTTGGGGCTGAAGGAAAAAATACAACCTTTAATTATATACCTCTTCGACCCTCGCTACAACTATCCTGCGTTCTATATCAAGACCACCGGAACAAACACGCAGAGCGCCCTGTCAACTGCCGAAAAAATCTGGAAACAATACAATCCCGACCGCGAATTTACCTACAGCTTCCTCGACGAAACTTTCGAGCGCATCTATAGAACGGAAATCCGCATGGGATGGCTGTTGATGCTTTTTGCCGTCATTGCCGTGTTCATTTCCGGCATCGGGCTGATTGGGCTTGTCACCTACGCCGCCGAAACGAAAACAAAAGAGATAGGTATCCGCAAGGTGTTAGGCGCAAGGGTAACAGATATGGTGTTGATGTTGTCGAAGGATTTTTTGGTGTTGTCGGGCATTGGCATCGCGGTAGCGTTGCCGGTAACGTATTATTATTTGCACCGGCTGTTGCAGGAGTATGCGTATCACATTCCGCTCTCGTGGCTGCTGTTTGCCGGCGGCATCGGCGTTCTCCTTGTGCTGACGTTGCTGTCGGTGGGCTTCAAAGCCTACCGCGCCGCCACCGCAAATCCGGTAAACGCTATTCAAACGGAGT
>JAITQQ010000134.1 GCA_031288855.1 Prevotellaceae bacterium | reverse complement strand
TATCCCGGCCCTACGTTGCCCATCACGGCCACAGTGCTACTGAACGCCGAAAGCAGGTCGATGCCGAAAAGCGACAAAAAGAGCGTCACCACAAACACGATGAGCAGATACAATAGTATGAATACCGCTACGGCCGACACCGTGTCGTTTTCGATGGTGGTGTCGCCCAGCCGTGTGGAGATAACGGCGTTGGGGTGTTGCATCTTTTTGATGTTCGTTTTAATGCTTTGGTATAAAATGAGCATCCGATCGGCTTTGATGCCGCCGCTGGTGGAGCCGGAACAGGCGCATTGGAGCGAAAAATAAAGGAGCAGCAAGATGGAAAATACCGGCCACACCGTCGTGTCGGCAATGGCGAAGCCGGTAGTGCTGGCGATGGCCACCACCTGAAAAGCGCCGTGATGTAAGGCTTCTGGCCAATTGGTGTAATCATCTTGATTGAGGTAAAGGTCGGCGCTGACGCACACGACGCCAATGAGCATGAGCAGCGTGTAAAAGCGTACCACCGGCGAGTGGAGAAACTGTTTAGAACGCCCGCTCACGGCAAGGAAAATCAGCCCAAAGTGCAGCCCCGCCGCATACATAAAAACCATGACAATGATGTCAATCATCGTGCTATCGTAAAAAAGAATGCTGCTGTTTTTGGGGCTAAACCCGCAGGATGAAATGGTACAGAGGGCGTGGTTAATGGCGTCGAACGGCGACATGCCCGCCGCCCACAGAAGGAGAAATTCGAGCAGCGTCAGTCCGGCATACACGCCAATGATGATGTGGGCAGTTTGCTGCAGCCGGTATTTAAAGTTGTCTTTCGACAGGTGTGATATTTCCACTTTCGCCAGCCGCAATTTCATGTTTTTGATGGTGGGCAGCAGGAGCATCATGAATACCACTACGCCCAACCCGCCTATCCAGCCGGTGCAGGAGCGGAAAAAGAGCAAACCTTTGGGCAGCGATTCAATGTCGTTCAATATGGTGGAGCCGGTGGTGGTGTAGCCCGATACGCTTTCAAACCATGCATTAATGGGGTCAAACTCGCCGCCCCACAACAGGTAGGGGAGCATGCCGAAAAAGCAACACACCACCCACGCCATAATCACAATGACATAGCCTTCCTTATTTGAAATGTTGGCTTCGGAACGAATAAAAACCAGCGGGCAAAGGCCGGTTATTATGGTGAGCGAAGCACTGATTACAAGCGGTGCGAAGGAACGGTCGCCCTCGTTGAGAATGGCAATGAGCGCCGCCAGCGCCATAAATGCGCCGTTTAATACAAGTATCATGCCGATGTACCGCAGGACAACAGGTGTTCTCATAATGCGCTATGTGTTTTTTTCGGCCAACACGATATTTTCCACATGGTGCGTGTGCGGAAACATATCTACCGGCTGCACGCATGTGATATGGTAATGAGAGGAAAGCCAAGCCAGGTCGCGGGCTTGCGTGGCGGGGTTGCAACTGACGTACACAAGGCGCTGCGCTCCGCTGTCGAGGATATTGCCCGCCACATCGGGATGGATGCCTGCACGAGGCGGGTCGAGCACAATCACGTCGGGGCTTCCGTTAGCCGCAATAAAATCGGGCTTGAACAGGTCTTTCATGTCGCCGGCGTAAAATTTAGTGTTGAAAATGCGGTTGCGCGTTGCATTTTGCTGCGCATCGGCGATGGCGTCTTCCGTCATTTCCACGCCCACCACCTGTGCGGCTTGACGGGCAAGGAACAGGGCAATAGAGCCGGTGCCGGTATAGAGGTCGTAAACCGTTTCTTTGCCGGTGAGCCCCGCAAAATCGCGCACCGTGCGGTAAAGCCGCAGCGCCTGTTTGCTGTTGGTCTGGAAAAACGACTTGGGGCTGATTTTAAACGACAGGTCTTCCAATTGTTCTTCCATGTAATCGCGGCCCGAAAAAAGGTTGACGTCAAGGTCGTGAATGGTATCGTTGCGCTTGCCGTTGATGACATAGAATAGCGAGGTGATGTCCGGAAACTGCTGTTGCAGGTGTTTCAGCAAGCCCTTGCGCTGTTTTTCGTCGTCGTAGGCGAACACCACAATCACCATCACTTCGCCGCTCGACACGGAATTGCGAATAATGAGCGTGCGCAGAAAACCGGTTTGTTCGCGAAGGTTGAAAAACGGCAATTGGTGCGCCAACGCGTATTGTCTTACGGCAAGGCGAATGTCGTTCGACGGATTGGGCTGAAGGTGGCAGGTTTCAATATCGAGTACTTTGTCGAACATTCCCGGAATATGAAAGCCAAGCCCGCAGCGTTGTTCAATGGGTTTTTCGCCGGTCATTTCGTCATTATTCAGCCAACGTTTGTCGGAAAAAGTGAATTCCAATTTATTCCGGTAGTACAGGGTTTCTTTGGCCGGAAGAATGGGCTGTATGTTCAGGTTTGTCAATTTTCCGATACGTGAAAGTTGGTCGAGCACCTGTTGCTGCTTGTAGTCGAGCTGCATTTTGTAGGGCAGCAATTGCCACTTGCATCCTCCGCAGGTGCCGAAGTGGTTGCAAAAAGGCGTTACACGGTGCGGCGAAGGCGTTACAATATTTTTAATGACGCCCTCTACATAATCGTGGCGGTTTTTTACGACTTGCACATTCACCACATCGCCGGGAATGGCGTAAGGAACAAAAATGATTTTCCCTTCATGCCGCCCCACCGCTTTTCCTTCGGCGGCAATATCGGTAATTTCTATGTCGTTGTAAGAGGTATATTCGCGTGACATTTTTTATCGGTTTACTTCAAAAAATTGTTGATAATCCGATAATTTTTCAAAATATACAGGTAGTTTATGCGTTTTTATTTCTTCAATAGCATCCTGCAATCCTTTGAGAATATTCGGATAGTTAAGATTGATGCTGATGACAAGAATGGTGCCGTGATGCGCGTTTAGTATTCTTTTCTTGATTTCAATTGCGCTACTCGCACCGCCTTCATCAGTTACATGGTCGTATCCGATAACTTTAATGTCAAGCTCGTTGATGGCTTTTGTCGCCACGTCGTCAATATATCCTGTCGCCGAACGAAAATAGACAGGGTATTTTCCGGTTGCCTGTTGTATTTTTTTTGCTCCTTCGGTAACTTCCTGCAACGCCTCGTAAATATTGGCAGTTCCTTTTATATGATAGGCCGAATCGCCGGACACGGATACGGGTCTGCAACGGTTCCCAAGATTTCCGATGTCGAACAACGTGTTTTGCTCGAGGCGCTGAAGTATCTGGGTGTGATGCTGCGCGTAGTTTCCCGACACAAATAGGGTAGCTTTTATATTGTTGGCGGCCAAGTAGCCGGTGAGTTCTTCCTGATGGCTGTTATACGCATTGATGGTCAAAAACAACGTGCGTGCAGACGAGTCGGCAACAGGGAGGTTAACCTTATGCACAA
Source organism: Prevotellaceae bacterium (assembly GCA_031288855.1). Next base: position 4,905 of record JAITQQ010000134.1, on the reverse strand, counting down.
CGCCGCGCGTGTGCTCGCCCCACTGCGCCGGAGCAGTATGGATATATTTTTTCTGGGTGTCTTTTATTTTTTCTGCACTTAACGTGAAAGCAGCCGCCGGAGCAGGTAGCGCGACAGTGTCTTGGGCTGCCGGCTGGGTGGTTTGTTCCGGTTTTTGCGTTTCCGCTGGCGGATTCACTTCTTCGGTGTGGCCGGATGTTATTATAGAAACTTCGTAAACCGGCGTGTGTATGCGCTGGGCTACTTTTTCAAATAGCATCGCCGCTCCGTATATAAAGAGCCCGCAAAATAAAAGTGTGACACAAAAATAACGAATTTTCATATTCTTACGAGAAACTTAGTCGAAAATTAGCGCTTATTATCTTGCTAAGGTAGCGGTTTTTTTATAAACAAGCAAATTTTTGCAGTATTTCCCTTAAAAAACCGGGAATTTTGTTTACATTTGCAAAAGAAGGTGAAAAATTAAACGAATATGGCAAAAAAGACGTTAGATGAAGAAACAAAGAACAGGATTGCGTTTGTGACGTTTATTATCGAAAAATTTGCTTCGGGGTATAAAATGGACCGTCCGGAAGCATACCGATATTTGAAAAAATATGGCGGGATAGACTATATTTTTGAATGTTGGTGGGCTTTGCATATTGATAATCCATTTTGGGCTCTGCGGGATATTTACAAAGTTTGTCGCAGTAACGGGGGATACGTTTAAATGAAAGTTTTTCACGGCAGCGATACGTTTATAAAAGAGGTGGATTTGTCAAAATGCCAACCGGGTCGTGACTTTGGGCAAGGTTTCTATGTAACTAAATTTTACCGTCAAGCACAAAGTATGGCGGCAAAAGTTTCTAAATGGCATAAAAAAAAGACACCCATTATTACGGAATTTGATTTTGACGAATTTGCGTTTATTTTTGATGAATTAAATACCTTGCGGTTTGATGCCTATAATGAAGCATGGCTTGATTTTGTTATTTTATGTCGTCAAAATAAATCGTATGAAAAATCTCATGATTATGATATAGTAGAAGGTCCTGTAGCCGATGATGCAGTTACCATTCGCATTGACGATTATTTACAGGGAAAAGTGGGTAAAGCGGATTTTCTTGGAGAACTTGCTTTTAAAAGGCCCACTCACCAAATCTGTTTTTGTACATTCCAGTCGTTGCTGATGCTCACGCGAACTAATTACAGAGCCGAGAACGACATCTTTCATATCGACGACCTTGTTGTGCAGCAATTGGTGCTTGATTTCGAGTTGCCTGAAGCGGAGGCAAGCGATTTATATTTCTACTCCACCGCTTATCGCCGCTTAACCGACGAATCCAGCGGCCTGCATCAAAAGCCATGGACAGAAGTTTACAAACTTCTTTTACAGGAATTAAAACTAAAGGGATGATAGACGTCCGTCAACAATATCATAATTTGCTTCAATCGCGTCATTGTTCTGAGAAGGAAGCCGCACTGTTGAAAGATGCGTTTGAAACAGCTGAAAGGGCATTGGAAGGGAGGATGCGTGAAAATGGCGACCCTTTTATTTGCCACCCGCTCGAAGTGTCGAGAATATTGTTGCAGGATATCGGGCTACAGATTTCAGTGGCGATTGCGGTGCTGCTTCATGAAGCGCGCGGCAACCGTATAAAATTCGGCGCGGTGCTCGACCTGAAAATGTTGGAAGAAGAAAAGAAACGGCAGAAAAAAGAAGCGGAACACATCGCACAGCACTACGGCGAAGAGATTGCCCAGATGGTGTTGGGCATGAATAAAATCTCGGCCATTGATTTGAAGGAAACCAAGTTGGAATCCGACAATTTGCGCAAATTTTTGGTACTTTATTCGCGCGACCCGCGAGTGACCATCATTAAATTAGCCGACCGCTTGGAGGTTATGCGCGTATTGGAATTTTTTCCAAAATCGAAACAGGAAAAGAAGGCTACGGAAACGTTGCTGCTGTATGCGCCGTTGGCGCACCAGTTGGGGCTTTACAATATCAAATCGGAATTGGAAGATTTGTCGTTGCGCTATACCGAGCCAGAAGCCTACCGGCTTATCTCGAACAAATTGAAAAGTTCGACAGGCGAACGGCAACAATTCATTGATGAGTTCCTGCTACCGGTGGAAAAGGAACTGAAGAAACGAGGCTTGAAGTACGAAATAAAGAGCCGTACGAAATCGGTGTATTCCATTTGGCGCAAGATGCAGGTGCAGAAGGTCGATTTTGAAGGGGTGTATGATATTTTCGCCATCCGCATTATCATTGATGCGCCGGCCGACGACAGGGTAGAGGAGGAGCGGGTGTGTTGGGAAGCTTATTCCGCCATTGACGCTTTATATACGGTGGACATCACGCGCCTGCGCGACTGGGTGTCGCAACCGAAAAAAAGCGGCTACGAATCGTTACACACTACGGTCACCACGCCGCAGGGCAAAACTGTGGAAGTGCAGATTCGCACTGTGCGCATGGACATAATTGCCGAACGCGGCACGGCCGCCCACTGGAAATATAAAGGCGTGAAGAGCGAAGACAACCTGCACGAGTGGCTCGACAATGTGCGTACCCTGCTCGAAACACCCGACATGGAGTACAAAAATTATTTTCCGAATTTTAAGTCGAACGAAATTTTTGTGTTCACGCCCACCGGCGAACTGCGCCGCCTGCCTGCGGGAGCGTCGGTGCTCGACTTTGCGTTTGACATCCATAGCAACATCGGACTAAAGTGTTCCGGCGCTATGGTCAACGGAAAAAACGTGTCGATTAAGGAAAAATTAACGACCGGCGACGTGGTGTCCGTTACCACCGTCAAAAACCAGAAACCCACTGCGGCGTGGCTTGATTACGTGGTGTCGTCGAAAGCACGCAACAAGATTAAACAGAAGTTGCGCGAAGCCGATATGAAGATGGCCGCCGAAGGCAAGGAATTGCTCGAACGGCGGTTGAAAAACTGGAAATTGGAATTGACCGACGAGGTATTGACGTTGTTGGTGAAATATTATAAACTGAAAACCATCACCGACCTGTATGCCGGTATCGCGGAACAGCGCATCGACATTCAGGATGTGCGCAATGTGCTTACGGCCGGCGTGCCGGCTGCTGTGGAAGAAGCGGGAAGCGTGAAGCCCGCAGCAAAACCTGCGGCGCAAACCGAAAACACTTCCGACTATTTGTTGATTGACGACCGCCTGAGCGGTGCAGGCTACAAACTCTCGAAATGTTGCAATCCCATTTTCGGCGACGACGTGTTCGGCTTCGTGACCATCAACGAAGGGGTGAAGATACACCGCTACAGCTGTCCGAACGCCGCCCGCTTGATGGATAAATACGCCTATCGTGTGGTAAAGGTGAGGTGGCGTGAAACCGCGCAGGCCACCATGTTCGAAACCATGATACGCATCACCGGGTGCGACGAGGTGGGCATGCTCAACCGGATTAACGAAGTGATTTCTTCGCACAGCATGAATATCCGTTCCATTAACATCAACAGCAGCAAGGACGGCCGCTTCGACGGCCGCATTCAGGTGCTGGTGCAATCCAACAAACAATTAGACAAGTTGCTTTATGCCCTCCGCGAGCTCCGGAGCGTGGAGAAAGTGACGCGGGTTACGGGGTAAACAATATATTTTTAAATATTTTGCCAATTCAAATATTTGTGCTACCTTTGTGCCATCCAGTACCCGCCGAGCCTCTTTATAATGCTTAAATAGGCGGGTCGTTTTATTTACATCACCACTATGAAGATTAATTACCATAAAACGTGTACATTGCCGCAAGACTTAATCCTTTTGTTAAAAAGTCGAGGTTTATCTATCCCAGACGAACAATGGGCTATTAGTTATCTTATGAACATAGGCTATTTCAGGCTAAGCGCCTATCTCTATCCTTTGTTAAAAGAACCAAAAAACGACCATCTTTATAAAGATGGAGCCACGTTTGATATGGCGCTCAACATGTACCGTTTCGACCGGAAGTTGCGCATATTGCTTTTCAACGAGATTGAGAAAGTTGAAGTTGCCATAAGAAGTGCTATGAACAACTATATTTGCGATGGCCTGAACGATGTTTTTTGGATGTCTGAGTCGAAATATTTTCGTAATCCGATTGTTTTCGCAAAGACGCTGACGCTTATTAAATCCGAGATTAACAAGACAAAGGAAGAGTTCATTGCTCATTTCAGACACAAATATTCTAATCCATATCCGCCATCATGGATGATTACAGAAATCATTCCGTTGGGCGTTTTGTGTAATTTGTACAATAATTTGATAAACAAAAATCTATTAAAAAAAGTGGCGCATCAGTTTGGATTGCCTATGCCTGTTTTTTCCTCATGGATATCATTGATGGCAAATTTACGTAATTTATGCGGACACCATGCACGGCTTTGGAACAGAGAAATTCCTATTGTTTCGCATATGTTAAAAAATCCGCTCCATCCGTGGATAAACCCTGCAACCAACATGAGGCGCATCTATTTCCGTATTTGCATTATTAAATATTTGCTGTTTACTGTTTCGCCTAACAATTCATTTACACAAAAGTTGAAATCAGTATTGGAAAAATATCCTACTATTGATGTTCGCGCCATGGGCTTCCCTTCCAATTGGCAAGAGGAACCGTTGTGGCAATAATCCGCATTCAGGTTTTGACCATTTTCGTCAATTAATGCCTAGAAATTTTAAGTTAATATTTAAACAGGATAAGTGACAGGGGATAAAAGGTTCGGAACAATTGTCCGTTGGTTCGGAACAATTGTGAAAAGACTCGGAACAATTGCCCATTGGTTCGGAACAATCGTCAATATAAATTTCTCACCTCAGCCGGTTTAGCGACCTTATCATGGCCTCGTCGCGGCCAATGTAGCGCATGGCGAGCACAAGCAGAATGGCAGCAATGAGCGGAAACGCTACGGT
>JAITQQ010000111.1 GCA_031288855.1 Prevotellaceae bacterium | reverse complement strand
CCGGCTCGTATTATATCGAAACGCTCACCAACACCATTGCCGAAGAGGCGTGGAAGCTGTTTAAGCAAGTGGAAGAAAAAGGCGGTTACCTCGCGGCGTTCAAAGCAGGATTTATACAGGAACAAATAAAAGCATCCGCGCAAAAACGCGACATGAACGTTGCCACGCGCCGGCAGATACTGTTGGGCTCGAACCAGTATCCGAATTTTACGGAAACGGCGGGCAGCGATGTGGCCGGAGAAACCGTAACCCGCGGCAGCAACCGGCACGTTGATGCGAAAAAGATTGCCGAGCCGATTGAAGAATACCGCGGCGCACAAGCGTTTGAGGCCTTGCGCTTCGCCACCGACAAGAGCGGCAAGCGTCCGGAGGTGTTTATGCTCACGTTCGGGAATTTGGCCATGTGCCGTGCCCGCGCCCAGTTTGCCAGCAACTTCTTTGCCTGCGCCGGTTTCAAGGTGGTTGACAACAACCGGTTTGAAACTATTGAAGAAGGCGCGAAAGCTGCACTGTCCGCCAAGGCGCAAATCATAGTGGCCTGCGCTGCCGATGACGATTACGCCGAAACCGTGCCGCAAATCGCCCGGCAAATCGGCGATAAAGCCATCCTCGTAGTGGCCGGCGACCCCGCCTGCCGTCCCGACCTCGAAGCGCAGGGCATCAAAAAGTTCATCAACGTAAAGAGCAACGTGCTCGAAACCTTGAAGGAATACCAGAAGGGGTTGGGGATAAGCAAAAACTGAAAACCTGTAGGGTTACAATATTATAAGGTATGGTTAAACCGACCGACATAAATCGACATATTGTGTCCGCATCAGCTGATACATTGCTGGAATTTACCGGTATTGTCCGGTTGATTAAGCAGTCGCAACAGAGGGCGATACAGGCGGTAAATACGGCATTGATAACCCTCTACTGGAATGTCGGGAAGTATATTAGTAAGCGTATTGAGGCTTCGGCATGGGGTGAAAAAACAGTGAATATGTTGGCGGATTATATTCGGGGAAATGAACCTGAGTTAAAAGGTTTCGACCGGAGGGGACTTTACCGGATGAAGCAATTTTACGACACATACGCGCACATTCCGGCAATTGTGTCACCAGCGGTGACGCAATTATTAATGACTGAAGATGAGGATTCTGAAATTGTGTCACCACTGGTGACACAATTTGGGTTTGATGATATTAGTACCACCGTTCTGACAAAAATCAGCTGGTCGCATCACCTTATTATTATGTCGCGCAGCAAAACCGATGAAGAATGCGAGTTTTACATAAAACTTTGTATAAAAGAAAGCTATAGCAAGAGGGAGCTTGACCGTCAAATATCAGCAGGATGTTTCGAGCGCACCATGTTGGGAAATGTCAAGCTGTCTCCAACTGTAAAAGAGATTTATGCCAATGTAAAAGATTGTTTTAAAGATAACTACGTGCTGGAATTTGTAGGGTTGCCGGATTCGCATAGCGAAAGCGACTTACAAAAAGGGTTGATACTACGGTTAAGGAATTTTATTTTAGAGCTAGGAAAAGATTTTTTGTTTGTTGACGAAGAATATAAAGTGCAGGTAGGGAATAGTGATTTTTATATCGACCTGCTCTTTTATCATCGGGAATTACAATGTTTGGTTGCCTTTGAATTGAAAGCCGACAAATTTAAACCCGAACATTTGGGGCAACTCAATTTTTATTTGGAAGCGTTGGATAGAGACGTTCGCAAATCGCACGAAAATCCAAGTATTGGTATTCTATTGTGTAAGGACAGCGATGCGGCGGTGGTAGAGTATGCTTTGAGCCGCACGTTGTCGCCAGCCATGGTGTCGGAATATCAAACCCGGTTGCCTGACAAAAAAATATTACAACAAAAACTTCACGAATTATTTGAACAAAATGTTTAACTACTAAATTTTATTATACAAATGCGTCCAACATTTACCGATCTAACATTTGCCGCCGCAAAAGGCGCTGAGCCGAAGCCTCAGGTGTGGAACACGCCCGAGCAGGTAGAAGTGAAAAATAAATATAGCGCCAAGGATCTCGAAAATTTCGAGCACCTGAACTATGCGGCCGGACTTCCGCCGTTCCTGCGCGGGCCTTACAGCACCATGTATGTGATGAGCCCGTGGACCATCCGGCAGTATGCAGGATTTTCAACCGCCGAAGAATCAAACGCGTTCTACCGCCGCAATCTGGCGGCCGGGCAAAAAGGGCTGTCGGTGGCGTTCGACTTGGCCACTCACCGCGGCTACGACGCCGACCACCCGCGCGTAGTGGGCGACGTGGGCAAAGCCGGCGTGAGCATTTGCAGCGTCGAAGATATGAAAGTGCTGTTCGACCAAATCCCGCTGAACAAAATGTCGGTGTCCATGACCATGAACGGTGCGGTGTTGCCGGTGCTGGCCTTTTATATTGTGGCCGGGCTTGAACAGGGCGCGAAACTCGAGGAACTGAGCGGCACTATCCAAAACGACATTCTGAAAGAATTTATGGTGCGCAACACGTATATTTACCCGCCCGAATTTTCGATGCGCATCATCGGCGATATTTTTGCCTACACCTCGAAAAACATGCCCAAGTTCAATTCTATTTCCATTTCCGGCTACCACATGCAGGAAGCCGGCGCCACGTGCGACATCGAGATGGCTTACACGCTGGCCGACGGATGGGAATACCTTCGCACGGGCATCAACGCGGGCATGAGCATTGACGATTTCGCCCCGCGCCTCTCATTCTTTTGGGCTATCGGCATGAACCACTTTATGGAAATAGCCAAGATGCGCGCCGCACGTATGTTGTGGGCGAAGATTGTGAAAACGTTCAATCCCAAAAATCCGAAATCGCTGTCGTTGCGCACGCACTCGCAAACATCGGGTTGGAGCTTGACCGAGCAAGACCCGTTCAACAACGTGGCGCGTACGTGTATCGAAGCGATGGCTGCGGCGTTGGGGCATACCCAGTCGCTCCACACCAATGCGCTCGACGAGGCCATTGCCTTGCCCACCGATTTCTCGGCGCGCATTGCACGCAACACGCAAATTTATATTCAGGAAGAAACGTACGTCACCAAATCCCTTGATCCGTGGGCGGGGTCGTATTATGTGGAAACGCTTACCAACGACTTGGCGCACCGCGCCTGGGCGCACATTCAGGAAGTGGAAAAATTGGGCGGCATGGCCAAGGCCATCGAAACCGGTATTCCGAAATTGCGCATTGAAGAGGCGGCTGCGCGTAAACAGGCGCGTATCGACTCGAACGCCGACACCATTGTGGGTTTGAACAAATACCGCTTGGAGAAGGAAGACCCCATCGAAATTCTGGACGTAGACAACACGAAAGTACGCCAGTCGCAAGTAGAGCGGCTGACTAAACTCCGCGCCTCACGCGACGAGGAGAAGGTGCAGGCGGCGTTGGCTACGATTACCAAAGCGGTGGAAAACAAATCGGGCAACTTGCTGGAGTTGGCGGTAGAAGCCGCCAAACTGCGCGCCACCCTTGGGGAAATTTCCGATGCCTGCGAAAAAATTGTAGGACGTTATAAAGCAACCATACGTATGAATACCGGTGTATATGCCTCAGAGGCCAAGAACAACAGCGATTTTGAAAAAGCCAAACAATTAGTGGCCGAGTTTGCAAAGAAAGAAGGCCGCCAACCCCGCATCATGGTTGCGAAGCTCGGGCAGGACGGTCACGACCGCGGCGCAAAAGTAGTGGCCACCGGCTATGCCGACGTGGGCTTTGACGTGGACATGGGCCCGCTGTTCCAAACACCCGCCGAGGCCGCCAAACAAGCTGTGGAAAACGACGTGCACGTCGTAGGCGTATCGTCTTTGGCGGCAGGGCACAAAACGTTAGTGCCGCAAATTGTGGACGAATTGAAAAAATTAGGTCGCGAAGATATTCTCGTCGTGGTGGGCGGTGTAATTCCCGCACAGGATTATGATGCGCTTTACAAGGCCGGCGCGGCAGCCATCTTTGGCCCCGGCACACCGGTGGCGTTGGCTTCGGTCAAAATCATGGAACTGCTGCTGCAGAAATTTTAAACACGCAAACCCGGGGATAATTTTTTTATTTACGTTTCTTCTTGCTGCGCGACGGCTTAGCCTTTGCTTTGCCTTTCGCTTTTGCCTCACTGAGGCGGGAGAGCCGTTCCTCTAAAAGTTGATCGAATTTTTTTTCCAGAATGAGGGTGAGTCTTTCTTCCAGTTGCAGGAGCAGGTCTTGTTGGGGGTAAGCATGCTCGCCTTCTTTCACAATGCTTTTTTCACCGGCAACCATGTCGGCGGGGTTTATTAACCGTATCAAGGACACCTCCAAACAATTGGATATTTGTTCCAGCCTGCCTATCGATATGTTGGTTTGTCCGCGTTCAATCCTCGAATAAGCGGTGACGGATATGCCAATTTCAATAGCCATATTTTCCTGGCTTAGTTTTTTCTTCGCTCGGCAAACCCTAATCTGGTCACCAATAATGTTTAAAATATTTGGTTTTGACATAAATTACAAATGTACGCACTAAAAAGCGCAAAAGTATAAACTTATACTTCCATAATTTCAACTATAAGTTTATATTTATACCAACTAACTTCTACCGGCATGAAAAACAGGGGAAATATTGGATTTTTAATTGGGAAAACGAGTTTTTTTGTAGGGTGAAAGCGGACGCGATTATATCCCCGCGACAAATAGTTTCATAATGGCGTAAACGCCGCCCGAGATCAGCAAAGAAGCAGGAATGGTAAATAGCCATGCGGCTACAATGTTGAAAGCGGTAGCCCAGCGTATGGAAGAAACGCCCTTGGTCATGCCCACGCCTATGATGGAGCCGGTAATGGTGTGCGTGGTGCTTACGGGTATTCCGGCCACGGCGGTTCCTATCAGGGTGAGCGCGCCGGCGGTTTCTGCGCAAAAGCCTTGAACGGGCTTGAGGCTGGCCAGCCCGTCGCCCAATGTCCGGATCACCTTCCACCCTCCGCTGATGGTGCCTAACGAAATGGTTGAATAACATGCAAATACAACCCATAACGGCACATGAAACTCCGTGCCGAGGAATCCTCCGCTATATAATAAAATAGCGATGATGCCCATGGTTTTTTGCGCGTCGTTGCCGCCGTGCCCCAGACTGAATATGGCCGACGACATCAATTGCAGGATGTGAAATAATTTATTTGTCTTAAACGGATTCGAACGTTTGAAAATAAACATCACCATGCACATGATGAGGAATCCCAGTATCAGGCCGATAACGGGAGATAAAATAATGAACAGTCCGATTTTTAAGATGCCGCTCCACACTAAGGCTTTCGATCCGAAAGTGAACAGAGCCGGCCCGATCAGCCCTCCGATGAGTGCGTGCGATACACTGATGGGCAGCCCCAGCCGGGTGCAGAAATATACCCACACAACGGCGCCTGCCAGAGCCGAGAGGATGAGGTACACATTAATGTACTCCGGGGATATAATGCCCTTCCCGATGGTGTCGGCAACGGTAACGCTAAAAATAAATGCGGCGGCGAAGTTCCAGAAAGCCGCCCACAGCACGGCAGCAAAGGGCGACAATACCCGCGTGGCTACGATGGTGGCAATAGAGTTTGCCGCATCATTCATTCCATTCAAAAAGTCGAACAGTAAAGCAATCGCTATACCTATAATTACAAGTGTCAGCATCGTTCTTTGGGTTATGCAAGTTTCACAATAATCCGGCGAATGACGCTTGCCACATGCTGTGCGCGGTCGGTCGCTTCTTCCAGACTCATTAGTATCTCGCGCAGTTTGATGACCATGATCGGATCCTTCTCCTGTTTGAAAAGTTCCACGATCGACAACTCATACAGATCGTCGCATTCGTGTTCAAACTCCTTGATGCGCTTGCAGTTTGCTGCGATATCTTCTTTTCGTTTATTGATGAATTCGAGGTCGTCCAGGATCGCACGCAGGTGTTGTGCATCTTCCACCACTAAGTTGGCCATGGTATACATGTGGCTTATCATGCGGCAGGGCTGGTACATCACCAGACGCTTTCCGGTATCGTTGATCAAGTCTAAAAAAGAATCGAGGTATGAGGTCAGCATTTGGATGTCGTCGCGGTCGAAAGGCGTCACGAAGCTCTTATTCAGTTCGTCGTAAATTTTTGCGGTTACCACATCGCCTTGTGTTTCCCGCGTTTTAATGTTACGGTAGATGCTTCGCTGTTCTTCTTCATTTTTTTCATTAATCAAGTCTGTGAGTAGTTTTGCCGCATCTAATATGTACTCCGCCTGTTGTTTAAACAGTGGGAAAAACTTGCGATCTTTTACCGTAAATAGTTGCAAAAACGAATTAATCTTCATAAAAAAGCTACATGTTTAAAATAATGTCCAAAAATACCTACTTTATTTTAAATATTTGTTACATCTTTGCTTCAATTCTGTTTATTTTTTTACAAACCGCTGATATCTAACAATTTATTTTTTTCGATAAAAAAAAGGAGGCGTTTATTTATTAGTTTAGAATTTTTTTAACTATCTTTGCATCCCTTTTTAAACAAATTATTAACTAAAATTATTAAACAAGAGTCATGTTAAAACAGTACGAAACCGTTTTCATTGCAACTCCCGTTTTATCTGACAGCCAGATAAAGGAAGCGGTAAAAAAGTATCGTGACTTTATCACCGAAAATGGCGGTGAGATTGTGCACGAAGAGAACTGGGGCTTGAAGAAGCTGGCCTACCCCATCCAAAAGAAAACCACAGGTTTTTACAATTTGATTGAATTTAAAGCACCTCCCGCCTTGATCGAGAAGCTTGATATCCAGTATCGCCGCGACGAGCGGGTGATCCGCTATTTGACCTTCAGCATGGACAAACATGCCGTAGAGTATGCCGAGAAACGCCGTAACAATAAAATCGAAAAGAAAGGAGAGTAAGAACCATGAATGCGAATATGTCGTTATCGAATAATGAAATCCGGTATCTTAACCCGCCTACCGTAGATGTTAAGAAGAAGAAGTATTGCCGTTTTAAAAAGGCCGGCATTAAGTATATAGATTACAAGGATGCGGAGTTCCTGAAGAAATTCCTCAACGAACAGGGGAAAATTTTACCCCGCCGGCTGACCGGCACGTCGCTGAAATTTCAGCATAAGGTGTCGCAAGCCATAAAGCGCGCACGCCATCTGGCTTTGCTGCCCTATGTAACCGATTTGCTCAAATAAAGGAGGACAGATTATGGAAATTATATTGAAACAGGATGTTGCCAATTTAGGGCAAGCCGATGATATCGTAACCGTACGCAACGGTTATGCCTCAAACTATCTCATTCCGCAGGGTTATGCGGTGTTGGCCACGCCTTCGGCGAAAAAAATACACGCCGAAAACATCAAACAGCGTGCGCACAAGGAAGCGAAGATTCGCGAAGAAGCGTTGGCGCTGGCCGGCAAGTTGGAAGGAACTACCGTGAATGTGGTGGCTAAGGTAAGCAGCACCGGAAAGATTTTCGGATCGGTAAACAATATACAAATCGCAGAAGCTTTAGCGGCCAAAGGGTTTGACATTGACCGCCGGAATCTTGCCATTCTGGGCGGCGCCGATCACGTGAAGGAAGTCGGCACTTACGAAGCGGAAATCAAACTTCACCGCGACGTGAGAGTGAAGATTAAATTTGAGGTGAGCGGGGAATAACCAAACCGTTCAAAATGACCTTGTCTACTAATTTTGCGGTGTAGGCATAAGGCATAAATTCATACGAAGGAATAGGTTTTGTGAGAAACACGCTGGCTGTTTTTCCACGGGCGATGCTGCCGTGTGTGTGGTTGATGCCCATGGCGTAAGCGCCATTTAGCGTAGCGGCCTGTATGGCTTCTTCGGGTAGCATCTTCATCTTGATGCAGGCCAGCGAGAGCACAAATTTCATGTCGCCCGAAGGGGAGGAGCCGGGATTATAGTCGGAAGCCAGCGCTACGGGCAGTCCGGCGTCAATCATGGTGCGTGCGGGCGGATAATTCATCCCCAGGAAAAAGGCGGCGCCCGGCAGCAGAGTAGGCATGGTGCCGGAATCCAGCAGGCAGTCGATTTCTTCTTTTCCGGTAAACTCCAAGTGGTCTACCGACAAGGCGCCATACTTTACACCGGTCTGGATGCCCCGTGAGAGGGCCAGTTCGTTGGCATGTATCTTTCCTCGTAATCCGTATTGCAGCGCGGCCGCCAAAATCCGTTCCGTGTCTTCCACCGTGAAAAATCCCGTGTCGCAGAACACGTCGACGTAGTCGGCCAATTTCTCTGCTGCCACTTGCGGCAACATGTCGTTAACGATAAGGTCTACGTATGCGGCTTGCCGCCCCTTGTATGCTTCGGGAACGGCGTGTGCGCCGAGGAATGTAGCGCGGATCGTGAGCGGCGTGGTTTTCTTCAGTTTTTTAATCACGCGCAGCATTTTTAGTTCGTCGGCGGTGTTCAGCCCGTAGCCACTCTTGATTTCCACTGCGCCGGTACCCGATTCGATGATCTCGTTAATGCGCACCAACGCCTGGTTGTATAAAACTTCTTCCGGCGTGTTGTGTAGCAGTTGGGCAGAATTCAGAATGCCGCCGCCGCGCCGGGCGATTTCTTCGTAGGATAAACCGCGAATTTTATCGCTGTATTCTATTTCGCGGCTGCTGGCGTATACAAGGTGTGTGTGGGCGTCGCAAAATGAAGGGAACACCATGCCGCCTGCGGCATCGATAACCGTTGCTCCGGCCGGTGCAGCGGGCGCTTTATCCATAGTCCCGAAATCTTTTATAGTGCTTTCTTCGATGAGCAGAAAAGCATGATCGACACAAGGCAATGCGGCCATTCCGGCGCCGGCCGCCCATTTCCGGGGACGGTCTTCGGTAAGTATAAGTTTTTTGATGTTTGTGATCAGTAGCATGTTTTATTTAATTTACGCAAGCCAGCGCCGCTACGCTTACCCGGCATCCTTGTACCTGTAATAATTGTTGGGCGCAGGCTTCGATGGTGGCGCCGGTGGTGATTACATCGTCAACCAGCAACACGTGCTTTCCGGTTAATGCTTCGGCCTGCGCTACCGAAAACACTTCGGCTACGTTCTCCCAGCGCTCCATCCGTGTTTTGCGCGTTTGTGTGGCAGTAAAAATGTTTCGTATTACGCTTTTGCTGTCGACAGCCCAGCCGGTGGTTTCGGCGATGCCGCGGGCTATTTGTTCGCTTTGGTTGTAGCCGCGCTTTCGTTGTTTTTTGGGATGCAGCGGCACGGGAATAACCACGTCGACGCTTTGGTACAGGGGGGCGTTTTTTAGCTCCATGCCTAACCGGCGCCCCATTTCCACGCCGATTTCTCTTTTCCCGTTGTATTTCAAATGGTGCAACAAATGGCGGTAGCGGCTTCCTTTGCCGAAGAAGAAAAAGGCGCAGGCGTGCTCGAGACGCACTTTTCCCCAGAACAGTTGCTCGATAGCGTTTCCCGGTTCTTTCCAGTAATTGGTGCGCGGAAGGTGATAAATGCACGACAGGCACAACACTTGCTCGTTTCCCCGCAAGGCGCAGCCACAGGCCTCGCAATGTTTTGGGAACAGGAGGGCGGTAAAATTTTGTATGAGTTCAGCCCACAACATGTGTGCGAAATTAGATAATTTTATTTACATTTGCAACATGCAAGAATTTGACCGTCGCATTGCTGCGTTCCTGACCGAACACCATGTGCTCACACTCGCGTCCAGTGTGAATGATAACCCCTGGTGTGCTTCCCTGTTTTATGTATATATTGCGGGAGAGCACCTGTTGGCATTTACATCGGAAGCACACACCCGCCATGTCAAAGACATGACGGAAAACAGCCTTGTGGCCGGCACGGTGGTGCTTGAAACCAGACGCGTGGGCGTGTTGCGCGGTGTGCAGTTCCAAGGCTGTGTACGGAAGCCCGGCGGGCCTTTGGCCGAAAGAGCCAAACGTGCCTACCTCGCCCGTTTTCCTTATGCGCTGTTGAAGCCCGCGCCTTTGTGGGTGGTGGAATTACATACGGTAAAGTTTACCGACAACCGGCTTGGCTTTGGAAAAAAAATATATTGGGAACGCGAATAGCCGCTTTATTTTTTTGCAGGTTTTTTATTTTTTACCCACACTTGCCGTTCAAAAACATGGTCGAGCGAAATCAATGTTTCGGTTTTTTGGATGTTGGGGATACGTTGAATGGTGCTTATTAGGACATCCATCAAGTGTTCGTGGTCGCGGCAATACACCTTCAACAGCAACTGATAGGAGCCGGTTACGAAATGACATTCCACCACTTCCGGAATAACTTTTAACGCGTCTATCGTAGTTTCGTAATGATTGCTTTCGTTAAGGTGTATGCCCACGAATGCACATACATCAAGGCCCAGAGCCGTGGGCTTAACCTGCATGCTCGATCCCTTGATAACGCCCGCGTCTTCCATTTTTTTCACCCTTTGGTGAATCGCAGCGCCCGATATCCCGCATTCGCGGGCGACTTCAAGGAAGGGCATGCGGGCGTTTTTAATGAGGAGTCCCAAAATTCTCTGATCTAAAGTGTCAATATTATATCTTGCCATGATAGAATGAATTAATGGTACAAATGTAGTAAAAATTATACTTTGTGCAATAAAATAAAACACATAAAATAAAATATCTGATTTTCATAGAATTACATATTCTTCATATATTTAATTGTTTGAAATAATTTGAAAGTTGTAAAAATCGCCTTATCTTTGTACTTCCTTTGGTCGGCCAAAGAGGATTGTTTAATGATTTAATTATGTAATTTTATAAAAAAAATTTAAAACTATGACAAAAGCAGACATTGTAAATGAAGTAGCTAAAACTACCGGAATCGAAAAAGTCGCTGTGCAAAAAATGGTAGAGTGTTTTATGGATTCTATTAAGATCGCTTTAGCGGGCGACAAGAATGTTTACTTACGAGGTTTTGGCAGCTTTATCGTGAAAAAGCGCGCAAAGAAAACGGCAAGGAATATCTCGAAGAATACCACAATCGTGATTCCAGAACATTATATTCCGGCCTTTAAGCCCGCTAAGATCTTCATGAATAAGGTGAAGAACAACGTAAAGAAGTAATTTATTAATCTCTTGATTATGCCTAGCGGAAAGAAAAGAAAGAGACATAAAATGGCTACGCACAAGCGGAAGAAACGCCTTCGTAAGAACAGGCATAAAAAGAAAAAGTAGCATTTTAAGTTATTAAACGAGTGACTAAAACCTGAAGGATTGTAAAGAATTCTTTGGGTTTAGTTTATTTTGTGGAGATGGAAAGAGAGTTAATAATAGACGTTACGTCAAATGAAATAACAGTAGCTTTATTAGAAGACAAGTTACTGGCAGAATTAAGTACCGAGCATGCCACATCGAACTATTCGGTGGGCGATATCTTCTTGGGAAAAGTTACCCGTATTGTGCCCGCGTTAAATGCGGCCTTTGTCGATATCGGCGATGAAAGAGACGCCTTTATTCATTATCTGGATTTGGGGGTTCATTTTAAGGCGCAGCAGTACCTTGTTCGGGAATTGCTGAGCGGGCGGCATGATTATACGCTTTTTCCCCGTATAAAAACATCGGATATTCTCAGCAAAGAGGGGAAGATCTCCGATGTGCTGGCGGTGGATCAGGAGTTGATGGTGCAGGTGGTGAAAGAGCCCATTTCGTCGAAAGGCGCACGCATAACCGCCGAGATATCTATTGCCGGGCGGAATATCGTGCTCATTCCGTTTGCCAATAAGACCCACGTTTCCCAAAAAATCACTTCGAAAGAAGAGCGGAAACGCCTGGAGCGCCTTATGGCAAGCATCCTCCCGCATAATTTTGGTGTGGTGGTGCGTACGGTGGCCGAAAACCGGAAAACCGCCACACTGGTGCCCGAACTTGAAGCACTGGTGAAGCGCTGGGAATTGTGTTGCGACAAGTTGCACAAAGCCGAAAGTCCTAAATTGCTGATTCGTGAGATCAACCGCACGTCTACGATTTTGCGCGACCTGCTGAATGTGTCGTTCAACTCGATACACGTGAATGACGAAACGGTGTTTCGCGAATTGCAGGAATACGTGGCGGGCATTTCGCCCGAGCAGGAAAAGATCGTGAAGCTGTATGGAAACAAAACGCCGATCTTTGACTACTTTAATGTAACCAAGCAAATACGGGCTTCGTTCGGCAAGCTGGTGCCGCTACGTCAGGGCGCCTACCTCATTATTGAACATACCGAGGCGCTGCACGTGATCGACGTAAACAGCGGCATCCGCCTGAAGAATACGAAGGATCAGGAACAGCACGCTTTTGGCGTAAACATGGTGGCCGCCGACGAAATAGCGCGGCAATTGCGTTTGCGCGATATGGGCGGGATTCTGGTGATTGATTTCATCGACATGGACCGGGCGGAGCACCGGCAAATTCTGTTTGACCACATGAAAAACCTTATGGCCAACGACCGCGCCAAACATAATATCCTGCCTATTTCGAGGTTCGGGCTTATGCAGCTTACCCGGCAGCGCGTGCGGCCTGTAACGGTGATCAACACCAACGAAAAGTGCCCTAACTGCAACGGCACCGGAAAAATTGCGCCGGCCATACAGTTCGACGAAACAGTGAAAAATCACTTGGTTTACTTTGTCCACCAACGCAAGATCAGGTCTTTGACTTTGAAGGTGCACCCTTATGTGGCGGCGTATTTTAAGCATGGCTTCCCCTCCCGGCGTTTGAAATTGATGCTGAAATACGGGTGCTGGTTTCATATTAAAGCCGATGACACGTTGTGTTACCTCGATTCGCAGTGGATCGACCGGAAAGGGAACAACCTTGCGCTAATGACCCCCGCCGGCAGCGAGGCGGAACCCATGGCCGAGGCGGAAACGGAAACGGAAACGGAAACAGGAAGCATAAAGCGGGACTTTTCATAACCCCCCCGTCATTTCCACCTATCTCACATCATACCGTTCGAAACGGATAATCGACAGCACAAACATCACGCCCATATATGCGAGCATGACCATGAGATACTTGAGCGTTTCGGCGAGGCGTTCGGCAATGTTAAGAGGCTGTTCGGCGTACTGCGGAATTTCGTCGTAGGTGATCGCTTTACAGCTTGTCGAAATATT
>JAITQQ010000041.1 GCA_031288855.1 Prevotellaceae bacterium | reverse complement strand
GGCACTTGTCCATACAGCCGGCGAATGAAGTGAAAATCGTTGTACGACGCCTGCAAATGGGCGGAGTCATGGCTTTGCAAATAGTACGTGGCCGGCTCGCGAAACGATTGGGCGATATTCACGTTGTGCCAATTGGGCAATCTATCGGATTGCATCCAGTTGGCCGTGTTCCGGTGGATTTTCCCGCCCAGTTCCAGCAGAAACGCATCACCAGTAATATTGTACAGCCAATAAATGCTGTAGAGGTTATCGCCGCCGCGGCTGTTCTCCCAATAATCTTCGAGCAGCAAAGAATCGGGCAGTTGGTTTTCCCATTGGAAATAACGGGTCATAAACGGAATGACGCGGCTGTCGCCCGAAAATTCATACCACGATTGCAGGCACCACAGCATAATCATGTTGCCCCACAAGTCGGGTTTCCCATTTCGTAATATCCAGGGGCCAAAATAACCGTCGCTCCGCTGACTGTTTAACGCGGCTTCTATCCATATCTTGGTTTCCCGCAGCATGGCTGTATCGTTCAAGATATAGGCGATATTGCCGTACCCTTTGAGCCAATATGGAACTTCTTCCCATCCGTGGTCGCCTTTTCCGTCGCGGTCGAGCCACGCATTATTTTCTTTTTCGAGCCATGCGCTGATTTCGCCCAAATGGCCGGTCAGGCCGTCGCGCTGAAGCTCCAAGTACTTGCGCAGCCATCCGCCGGGGCGAATACTGCCCACCGGCAATTTAACAAATTGCGACGGTTGCAGCGGCTGCCGGTTTGACACGTAATTCGCATTGACACTTTTTGTGTCCGGGCGGCTGACAATGTCATACGTGGCAGGCTGTACGCAACCTGTGAAAATTATTGCGCAAAAAAGTGTACAAAGAAACAAATTTTTCATTGTTGTTATTTTTACTTCATCACGATGTAATTCCTGCTGCGATCTTCTCTATCTGTACCCTATTTGCAGGAAGATAATTGGTAATAATATCCCAAATAATTTCATAGTCAATACCAAAATATTCATGAGATATTTTGTTCCGCAGCAAATACATTTCAGACCAAGGCACTTCAGCATGTTGTTCTTTAATGACGGAAGGTATGTTTTTGGCCGCTTCGCCTATAATTTCAAAATTACGTATCACGGCATCAACGGTTTTATAATCTTTTTTGAATTCTACAAAATCATGGTTTTCAGTATATTCAAAAACGCGATCTATAGCAAGCAGCAGATCGTCAAAAAACATTTTACAAGTCCTGTCTTTCTCTTTCATAGCTTAAATATAGTGCAGTTGATTCAATATGGAAGCCGCAATCTGTTCTTTCAGGGCTGTGCGAGTAACTAAATCCACTTTCCTTTCAAATATTTTCTCGAGGTACATTTCCAACGAAAAAAAACGCCATCCTATGGGCTTTTCAAATTCTATTAGAAGGTCTATATCGCTCTTTTCTGTAGGTGTTCCGTTTACAAAAGAGCCGAACAAGCCAATCTTCGACACGGCGTAACTCTGCTGAAGAAAGGGCTTCATTTCTTCCAACTTACGTATTATTTCGCTACCAGTTTCCATACATTTTACCCAATTATTTCTTCCAAGCCTTTCCGGTTTCATACACTTCCGTGCAAATATAAGTATTTTTTTTAAAATCAGCCACTATTCAGCGAAGCGACACATTGATTCCGCCGAACACCGTAATCCCCGGCATCGGGTAACCGTACAATATCTGGTAATCGCGACCGGTAAGATTTTCCCCTTTCACAAAAAATCCGAGCCATGACAGCGGGTGAAAAGAAACTTTGGCGTCAAGCACCGCAAAGGTTTCAATCGCCGGATTGGCGCCGGTTTCGGAGTACAGCCCATCGACAAACCGGTAATTCACGCCAACGTTCCATTGGCTCAAACGGTAATTTGCCGCCAAGAAAATTTGATGTTCGGGCGAATACAAAAGCGGCGTATCCATGTGCAAATAGGAATAATTACCTTGCAAGTTGAAATTTTTAACGGCTTGCCACCGGAAAGAAAATTCAACGCCCTTATTCAAGAATTCGCCGGTATTTACATTTTTCGGAGGAGGCGCCACTACCTGTATCAAATTCTTTCCATCGGCGAGGTAGCCGGCAAGTTCAAAAGCAAGGCGTCCTTCTAAAAACGTTTGATCTACGGCAATTTCATAATTCCACATGCGTTCGGGCTCAAGGTCGGGATTGGCGAGCGCCCACATGTAAAGTTCCTTGATAGAAGGATTCCTGAATCCCTTGCCTATCGAGGCTTTAATAACCGTCGCAGGGCAAGGTGTAAAAGCCAATCCTGCCTGTGGCACCCACTCGCCGCCGTATGTTTTATTGTACTCATACCGCACGCCGGCATTCAATGTAATTTTTTCGAACAGGTTTTGTTGCATCATCACATAACCGGCCACCTCATACACCGCAGTGTCTATAATACCTGCACGAGGCCTGCCATCCAAAAATTTATTCCACGCCTCTCCGCCGTAATTCATAAAATCAACGCCCGCCGTAATGGTATTGCCTTGCAAAAGGCGGAAAGACTGGTAGAGCGACGCGCCTATGTTGTAATCGGTAGAACGGTAGCGAGAATCTTGTGGCTGTTCACCTTGGAGATATCGATATCCGTCGTTGATTTCATGGTCGCCAAAATTATAAAACAATTTGAAAGCGCCATCAGTTTTCTCAAAATTATTTTGCAGCGTAATCGCCGCCATGCCGCGCCATACATCAGCGATATGATCGGTAATAGGATCACCCACTTCTCCCGGATCATGCGATTTATTTTTGGCAATCATCACATCGCCCCAAAGGTTAAAATGATTGGTAAAACGATACCCAGCGCGTGCATACGCATTGGTAATAGAGAAATCGGAGTTCGCGCGGTGCCCGTCGGTGCGGTCATGATTCAACGACACGAACGCATCAAATTTTCCGGTTTTAATACCGAAATTCCCCATATACTTTTGGGTATTGTAAGCGCCATACATCAGGCGGGCATTGGCGTTCCATCCGTCGGCGTGTTGCTTCCGGGTGATGACATTCACCACGCCGCCCATAGCGTTGCTGCCATACAGGATAGATGCCGGGCCGCGAATAACCTCCACCCGTTCCACATCGGAACTCACATACGAGTCGGGCAAATGATGCCCCATGATTCCCATAAACTGAGGCTGCCCGTCAATCAACATCAGCACCTGCCCGGTGGGCGAGCCGCCCACACCGCGAATAGTGATACCGCCAGCACTGCCCGCGCCAAGCCCAAGCCCAAATCCGGTAATGCCGCGTTCGGTAACGAACATGCCGGGGATGCGTTCCGACAAACCCGCCAGAATATTCGATTCGCTGCTTTGCTCCAGCTCGTCGCGGCTCACCACCGATATGGTCATGGGCACACTGTTACGGTTTACCTCCGTACGGTTGGCGGTAACCACCACCTCCCCAAGTTTACGGATACTGTCCTGCGCCGCATCCTGCGCGTACACCGCGAAAGGAAGGCACAATAAAAAAAAGAAAGAAAGTTTTTTGCACATATTAATCAGGTATTACGAATTTATAAAAAAGTATTACTATTAGGATAAAATTAACGAAAAATACTGTAAATCATAGTTTAAAAAATATTACGAATTTGCAGAAAAGTATTACATCCAAACTAAAAAAAATCAACGGCGGCGATGTGCTGCGCTTCGGGTCATCACCAACTTGCCATGATGCACTCCTTTCAATGTAATCAGTTTGTCCGACAAATCGGTAAGGCGGTACGACTTGCCCCGCACAGCCACAATGTCAAAATTAGTGCCCTGCGAAATCTGAAACCGCTGCACCGACAATATTTCTTCACGATACGCCTGTTGAATTTCCGAAAGTT
>JAITQQ010000175.1 GCA_031288855.1 Prevotellaceae bacterium | reverse complement strand
AGGCACATTGTCCACAACGGCCGACAGCACCCCGATAAGCATCACGATAACATTGTAGTTTTTCACGGTATGATCCAACCAATGTGTCACTTTATCAAGCGTGCCGATTTCTTTCAGCGTGGTGATGCAAAGCAGAATGCCCATAAAGAAGAACACCGTTGACATATCCACACGGCGTATGGCGTGCAGCATACTACAACGATATTGCTCATTTAACGGCCGTTTGTGCGCCACGCATTCCATATAAATCCACATCATACTTAGCCCGAACAATATTCCCATGAAGGGCGGAAGGTGGGTGATGGTTTTAAACACCGGGACAAAAAGCAACGCCCCGATACCGAGAAAGAAAATAGTATTGCGTTCCCTTACGGTAACGGCCTGCGTAGCGCCGGTGCTTTTCAATGGCGGCGTTCTCACATTTCCTTTGGCCGTAATGGTTAATACAATTAACGGAATGAGCATGCAAACTAAACTCGGAAGGAAAAGTTTCAGCATAATTTCTACCGCCGTAATCTGTTTTCCGATCCACAGCATAGTAGTGGTGAGGTCGCCAATCACTGTCCACGCCCCGCCTGCATTCGCCGCAATGATAATCATGCCGGCTATAATCATGCGGGTGCGCTGTTTAGCTACCAATTTCCGCACTAACGAAATAAGTACAAGCGTTGTGGTGAGGTTGTCCAGCATCGCCGACAAAAAGAAGGTAATCAGGCTGATTGTCCACAGCAATTTACGTTTGTTGGTGGTTTTGATACGGTCGGTAATGATGCGGAATCCATCGTAGGTGTCGATAGCTTCCACAATGCTCATGGCGCCCATCAGGAAGATGAGTATGCCCAATATTTCGCTCATGTTGCCGAGCAATACTTCCGACACAAAATCTTTATCGGCAATAGAAAAAGAATAAATGCTCCAACAAATGGCGCACGTCAGTAGCGCAGAGGCCGCCTTATTGATTTTTAACGGATGTTCGAATGCAATGGCCAAATAGCCGCAAACAAAAACAGTAACAATAATAAATTCTAACATAATAAACTAATCCACTCCTCTTGGGCATACAAAAAAAATAAACTGCCATGTGCGAGCAGTTTATTTCAACTTATTGTGACCCCGACAGGATTCAAACCTGTAACCTTCTGATCCGTAGTCAGATGCTCTATTCAGTTGAGCTACGAGGCCTTTTTGAGAAGGATTTATTCGCTTTTACTGCTCTCTTCTTCGGTATAGAGCGCATCCGCTATAAAGTTCCTTTTCTTTTCCTTAATGCGGGCTTTCTTCCCGGTAAGGTTACGGAGATAAAAGATACGCGCACGGCGCACTTTACCCGATTTGTTCAATTCAATGCTTTCAATAAACGGAGAAGTAACCGGAAAGATACGTTCCACGCCTACGCCATTAGACACTTTGCGCACCGTAAACGTTTGGGTTGAGCCGGCGCCTTTACGCTGGATACATACCCCGCGAAACTTTTGCAAACGCTCTTTGTTCTCTTCCTTTATGCGATAGGTTACGGTAATTGTATCGCCTGCTTTAAATCCGGGAAATGTTTTTTGTTCTCCGGCAAATGCTTGTTCTGCAATCTTAATAAGGTCCATTTCAATCATTTTTATGCAACATTATTGACACTTTCGTTCTAATAAGCGGTTGCTTTTTTACATTTTGGGTTGCAAAGTTAGCTTTTTTTTATGAATTTGCAAATTTTTTCACTATTGTTTAATTTCTTGCAGTTTTTCCCCCGCGTCATACACAATGGCTTTATACCACGATTGCGGGTAGGGCGGCTGGCTCGGAGATACCGGAAGGCCATACGCATTGCGCTTAAATTTGCCGTCGGGCGTTTCTTTTTTGACGTTGCCGTCGGCATATTTAACCAAAAGGTAAGCGTCGAGTTGCTTCCAACGCGCCATGAGGTCGTTGGCCGCTTTTACCGAATAATCGGTGAGCAGCTTTGTGACGGCGTTCGTGTTGTTCTTGGATTTGCTGTACAGCGCCAGCGCTTTTTGGTCGATTTCCTTCACCTTTTCGGCTTGTGTTTTTTCCCAATCCTGTTGCACTTTTTGAATTTCGGCGCTCACGGCGTCATAGCGCAAGTACGCAAAATGTGTTACGCGGGTGAAAATCCAAAACGCAGCGGTTTCGGAATACGTGAGCAGATCGCCGTTGCCCACAGCGAAAGGCTCAGGCACGGCCGTACTACTGCAATACACAGGCGTCAGGCAAGAAGTAGCAGGGTCATCCACCGAAAACCAGAAAATACCGCCAATCGCGTTGGGCAGCCAACTGCGGCATTGCGCCACATACCACCATCCGGTTTGCTGTGTGGCAATAGCGCGCTCGTGTACGAACGTCGTGCCGTTGTATGTCCATTCCATCGGGCGCCAGCGGTAAGGCAGTTTAAACGGCCCTGCGCCGACGTCGGTAGTCATGTCGAGGGGCGTGCCTTCAAAATGATTGCGCATGGCATGTGCTACGTCATGCAAGTCGAGTTTGCGGTCGGGCTTAATATAAAGCGGCATGCGGTTTTTCAGATTTTTCCCCATAGCATAATCGAGGTGGTTGTCCATGCTTTTGTCATATTCTCTGAAGAACGACCACACGCGGGCGTCGCAAAAACGCGCACCGCCAAAATCAACAGGGTTGTATGTGTCCGAGAAACTAAATTCCTCATCTTTTCCATTGAAATAGCCCTTTTCACGCGCCACGCTAATCACATCATGCGCATACACGATTTCCACCGCCGGCTCAAATATTTTGTCGATATTTTTTGAACTGATAGAGGTCGTTCCGTTTTCTAACGGGAA
>JAITQQ010000114.1 GCA_031288855.1 Prevotellaceae bacterium | reverse complement strand
AAGCTCACGCCCGACACGATGGAAACCGTGCAAACCGGCGTCAACTACGCCATGGTGATTACCACCTCAGGCGGCTTGTGGCGTTATTTGATTGGCGACACGGTGCAGTTCACCTCGCTAACCCCGCACAAAATCAGGATTACAGGGCGCACGCGGCATTTCATCAACGCGTTTGGCGAGGAGTTGATTATCGACAATGCAGAAAATGCGCTGCGCAAGGCGTGCGCCCAGACCGGCGCCACAGTGACCGATTACACGGTAGCGCCTGTGTTCATGGATCACACCGCCAAAGGCGCTCACGAGTGGGTGATTGAGTTTGCCACGCCGCCGCCCGACACGGAACAATTTGCCGATTTGCTCGACGCCGCGCTGTGCGCCGAGAACTCCGACTACGAGGCCAAACGCGCCAAGAGTACTACCCTCAACCGGCTGCGCCTGCATGCCGCGACGCCGGGCACTTTCTATGAATGGATGCGCCGCCGCAACAAGCTGGGCGGGCAACACAAAGTGCCGCGCCTCAGCAATACCCGCGACATCATAGACGAGTTACTGAAAATGGTGAACGATTAATGAATGCCTCTTTCATTTTACAGGAATTGCTGTCGGTGGCCGACCCGGAGAGAGCCGCGTTTCTTCAACGGTTTTTCAAAACAGGAAAAGGGCAATATGCCGAAGGCGACGTGCTGCTCGGAATTACGGTGCCGCTCACGCGCGATATTGTAAAACACAGCCCGGCGCTTCCGCTTACCGAAATCCGGCAGTTAATTCATTCGGAATACCACGAAGCCCGCCTGGCCGGATTTTTGTTTTTGGTCAAACAGTTTAAAAAAGCTCCGGAAGCCGGGCGGAAAAAGATTTTCGATTTTTACCTGAAAAACGCCCGCCGGGCTAACAACTGGGATTTAGTGGACATTTCCTGTCGCGATGTAATCGGCTTATATTTGTTAGACAAAACCGACCGGACAGTGCTTTACCGCCTGGCCGGAAGCGACAACCTGTGGGAACAACGCATAGCCATTGTAGCGACATGGACATTTATCAAACACCACCAATTCGATGACACGTTAGCCTTGGCGGAAAAACTGCTGCACCATCCCCACGATTTAATCCACAAAGCTGTGGGATGGATGTTGCGCGAAGTAGGCAAAAAAGACAAAGCGGTGTTATGTAATTTTCTGGAGCTGCATCACAAAACGATGCCCCGCACCACGCTCAGGTACGCCATTGAACATTTCTTCCCGGAAGAGCGTGCCCGATTAATGAGAAAATAAGGCGGATTTCAAATCCCGCCCCCTTCATCGCACGGGCGGATTTGAAATCCCGCCCCTACCTCATACATTATAATTAACAATTAACCATTAACCATTAACAATTATTCTTAATTTCTGTTAAATTATTTGCAGGCTAATGAATTGTGCCTATCTTTGCCCTAGTTTGACTAGTTCAGTCAAAATTCCCCTTTTATATCCAAGATTAAAAATCATCAAAAGTTTCGTTGTATCAGCACAATATGCAAGGTTTGTATTGACGTCGTCACTGTTACAAAGGGTAATATTCTTCCCCTTTTTTCCCCTAATTCTTCCCCCACTGTTTTCCGGCTATAGCGAGTAGCCCCATTCTACGCGCTTTCTTATTTTATCGATTTGACTGAGATAGCCAAATCGGTTTTCGCACAGGAGACTTTTGCTTACATGCAAAATGTTTCCGCTTATATACAAAAGACTCCTGCTTACAGGCAAAAGGTTTCTGCTTACAGGCAAAAAGGTTCCGCTTACAGGCAAAAGGCTCCTGCTTACGTACAAGAAACATTAATTTTAAAACATAAATATTATGAATGCAAAAAAAATTATTCCGAGCAATGACCGGTCATTCCTGACCTGGCTGTTAAATTTGTTGAACTACATCGCTGCGGGCGGGCTGTCGCGCTTCCGGATTCCCGACGAGCCCTATAACAAGGTGAGCGCCGAGGCTGCCGACTTTGAGGCCAAGCTCAAGGTGGCCGACGAGCCCGACACCCGCACCAAAGCGTCGGTGCAGGCCAAGACCACCGCCCGCAAGCTGGTGGAGAAGGATGTCCGGCAGTTCGTCAAAGAATTCCTGGCCAGCAACTCGCTGGTGACCGACGCCGACCGCGACAACATGGGCATCCCCATTCATTCTACCACCCGGCATCCGGCGCAGGTGGCCGGCCTGCCGCCCTACATCACCGTGAGCGTAGACGGCCCGCGGCGGCTGCGGTTCGACTTCGGCGAGGCGAGCTCCTCGAAGGTCAAACCGGCCGGGCAACACGGCGTTGAGATAGCCTGGGTGGTTAGCGACGAGATGCCCGCATCATACAGCGGCCTCATACGGTCGTCGTTCGACACGCACACGCCCCTCATTCTGTCGTTCGACCTGCCCGACGCCGGCAAGCGCATCTGGTTCGCCGCCCGCTGGGAGAACACCCGCGGCGAAAAAGGCCCATGGACGGAAATCATGAGCGCCATTATTCCGTAAAGAACAATTATGAGTTATGAATTTTAAATTAATAAAAATATGAAAACAAATTTATTTAGAAACATTGTAGAGACGCGGCATGCCACGTCTCTACTGGTACTGCTACTGCTACTGACCTTCGCCGGCTGCGAAGAAAAACAGAACGGCGGCAATACGCCCGATGAGAAGCCCGCCTTGACGGTGAGCACGGCAAGCATCCCCGCTACTGCGGCGGTAGGCAATTATAGCATTACCGTGACGAGCAATGTGGCGTGGACGGCAGTAGTGGAAGACGCTGCGACACACGCTTGGTGCACCATTACCAACGGCACGAAAGGCACTGAGAACGGTACGATAACCCTGCACGTAGCGCAAAACACCGTAACCGAAGAGCGCTATGCCATTATTACCATAACGGCCGGCACGCTCACGCAGCAGGTAACCGTAACGCAAGCGGCCACTGCCCTTGCGTTGAATGTAGACAAAACAACCATTGACGCTACCGCCGCCGCGAGTAACCACACCATTGCCGTAACAAGCAATGTGGCATGGACGGTTTCTTCGAGTGCCACGTGGTGCACCGTGTCGCCCACGTCCGGCAACAACAATGGTGCAGTTACTGTAAATGTAGCGGAAAACCTCATTATGGAAGCGCGTACTGCCACCGTGACCGTAACCAGCGGCACGCTCACGCAGCAGGTAACCGTAACGCAAGCAGCCCTGCCTGCGCCCACAATAATATTAGCAGTAAATAAGACATACATTGATGGTAGCTCCATTTCCACCACCCACTCTATCGGCATAACGAGCAATAGCACATGGACGGCTACCGTGAGCACCGGCGCCACGTGGTGCACCGTGTCGCCCTCTTCCGGCCGTGCCTCCGGATCGGTAACGGTTCGCATATCGATAAATACCCTGCCTGAACCACGTACTGCTTCCATAATTTTTGCATCAGGCCCGCTCACCGATGCAGTGGACGTAATGCAGAGGCAGTCGCCATATATTACTACTTACAATACTTCCGATGCTCCTTCTCATGCTGCCAGTAACCAAGTGTGGGCATTTACGGCTTCTACATGGAGTGACGATATTCAAATCCCCGAATGTGACAAAGCGGATCACATTACGAGCAATACCGTGCCCGATTGCTACAGCCAAACAGCGAATGGAGCAAGTACATATTACTATAATTGGCCTTATATTGACTCCTATAAAAATACCTTGTGCGATAAAGGTTGGCAGGCGAGCCCAGATGTTGGTGACTATACTATGGGTAGTGAAGAAACTGGAGTGCACATATGTCACATAGTGACTGGACACGGAGTATCCTATAATAAGCCTAACGATCGATGGTCGGGCTGTGAGGGCTGTGGACTATGGTGGACTGCCTGGCCAGATGAAGGAACAAATGACGCATGGGTGTTTGGCTGGTGTAGCAATTGTGGCAATATGTATGGATGCGGTTGGGGTGCATATAGGCAGCGTTCCAATTACCTTCCAGTGAGGTGCTGGAAATATAGTGATTAAATATGCTATTTTAATACACGTTGCCGTTGCCTGCTCGTGAAAGCGGGTGGGGCGGTGTTAAGAGTTAAGAACTATTAAAATTAGAAACTATGAATCCAAAATCTTCTATTTATGATTTTTTCGCTATGGTTATCCCCGGGTTTCTGTGGCTACTATTGATTTCTTTTTGCTGCAAATGGAATTTTACGTTTGCCGGCTATGGCATAGATGGTATAATTGGCGGCACAATGCTGTTTATAGCCTGTTATACTATAGGGTTAGTTTATCATAAGCTTGTAGAACTTATGACTAATAAGTGGTTTAGAAATAATAGATGCTGCATTAGAAAAAGTTGGGAAAAATTTTGTACGGAATATAAAAAAGATAATGATAAGAAAGAAAATTCACAATGGACTAAAGGTAACCGGCACGATTATTTCAAAGCCTATTATACGCTGATGAAAGAAGGCATGCTCGGCAGCATTCCGGTATTAGAAGCGCAAGTGGCTTTCCTCAGGAATTTGGTACTCATAACGGTGGCATACACAATTAAGATGTATTGTTGTTCTTGGTGTTGGTGTTGTTTATCCATTAGCCCCTGCTCTTTTACAGTTGCACTAATAATACTATTGGTGCTTATGGTCGTAGCGCTTATTTCAATCCAGAACAAAATTTATTATCTGGTATGGGAGGGTTATGAATACCTTGTCTATGAAATACCGACAATCCCAGTGAATAGAAGCGGGGTTTATTCCACTTCTACACCGCCGCCCGCACGTCCCTGATGTGCGTGGAAGCGGCGGGGGCTGCGGCTATTCGCATCCCATCCTTTAGATGCATCCTTGCTTGTCAAGGACGTTACGTAGGACAACAGATTCCTTCACTTCGCTCGCTATGCTCGCTCCGGTCGGAATGACGGCGCTGTTGGGGTAAGGAAGGGGGGGTTGT
>JAITQQ010000038.1 GCA_031288855.1 Prevotellaceae bacterium | reverse complement strand
CGCTTCTACACGCACATGGGCGTTTGGCGGGCAAACATGGAGCGATGCCATTCATGTACCCGGATGCAACAAAACAAGTTTCACTAACAGCTATACCGGCCCGCAGTGCCGCAGCTATACAAAGAATGGGAAAACGCGCTACTATTATAATTGGGCATATGTAAACATAAATAAAAACCGCCTGTGCCCGCTACCTTGGCGTGTGCCGACGAAAAATGACCTTGATAGCCTTGTGGGAAATACTTCCGATGAGGCTTTTATAGCAGCTTGGGGCTATGGCGGGTTTATTGAAAGCGATGTTATCTACGACGAGCATTCGTATGCCTACTATTGGTCTTTTACGATGGTCAGTAGCTATATTAGCAACGCATACTACTTGCTCTACCCCAGCCGCAACATGCGCGTACGCGCTTACGACAAGCGCCTCGGGTTTCAGGTTAGGTGCTTGAGATAATGAACAATTAGAGGCTTCCGACCATTTTGCTGACGTCAGCAAAATGGTCGGGGTTGTTTTTTCAAATCTTTTTTATATCTTTGCATTCAAATCCACCGAAAAAAATTGCACCATTTGTTTTATTAAATTCTATGCTTATGCTAAAAACGGAAGAAATAACCCGGTTATTTGCACAATTTGAGAGCGTTGCCTCCGAATATAAGGGTGTTGAATGTTGGAGCGCACGCGAATTACAATTCTTATTGGGCTACACCCAGTGGCGTAATTTCCTGAACGCCATAGAAAAAGCGAAGGATGCCTGTCGTAATGCCGGCGTGAGTCTTCCCGACCATTTTGCTGACGTCAGCAAAATGGTCGGGATAGGCTCTGGCGCTGAGAAAGAGATAGATGATATTCTTCTCACACGCTATGCCTGCTATTTAATTGCACAAAATGGCGATAGCCGGAAAGCGGAAATCGCTTTTGCGCAAACCTATTTTGCTGTCCAAACGCGTCGTTCCGAACTCATTGAGCAGCGTTTGCAGGAAGCGGAAAGAGTAGAGGTGCGTGCCAAATTACGCGAAACGGAAAAAATGTTTTCCAGTGTCTTGTATGAGCGTGGAGTGGACGATAAGGGCTTCGCCATTATCCGTTCAAAAGGCGACAAAGCATTGTTCCGGTTAGATACGGAGCAACTGAAGCGCAAGCTTGGTGTGCCGAAAAGTCGTCCGGTGGCAGACTTTCTACCAACGGTAAGCATTAAAGCTAAAGATTTCGCAGCGGCGATGACTACTGAAAATGTTCAGCTCAAAAATCTCAAAGGTGTTCCGGCTATCGAAAAAGAGCATGTGGAAAATAATCTCGGTGTACGAAAAATCATGATTGAACGCGGGCTTGTGCCCGAAAATTTACCCCCTGCCGAAGATGTGAAAAAGGTGGAAAAACGATTAAAAGCCGAGAAAGAAAAACTCATAAAGCAGAAACCAATTGACAATGGATAATTGACAATTGACAATGCTTCCGACCATTTTGCTGACGTCAGCAAAATGGTCGGTGTCGGATTGTGTAAAGATTTTCGTAACTTCGCGTGCGGATATCGTAGAAAAAGTTTTGTTATGAGTATTGTAGCTATTGTGGGACGCCCGAACGTGGGAAAATCAACCTTATTTAACCGCTTGGTAGGCATGCGGCAGGCCATTGTCGATGAGGTGGCCGGCGTAACGCGCGACCGCCACTATGGCCGGTCGGACTGGAACGGCCGCGAGTTTTCGGTCATCGACACCGGCGGCTATGCCGTGAACACCGACGACGTGTTTGAAGAAGAAATCCGCAAACAAGTGTTGCTGGCCATCGACGAGGCCGACCTTATTTTATTCATGGTCGATGTTACCACAGGCATTACGGATTTTGACGCCACCATGGCCGACGTGCTGCGGCGCAGTAAAAAACCGGTGCTGCCGGTTGTAAATAAAGTGGACAACCTTGAGCGCTCCTACAGCATCCATGAATTTTATTCGTTGGGGCTTGGCGAGCCGTGGGCTGTGTCGTCGATAAGCGGTAGCGGCACCGGCGACCTGATGGATGAAATTATAAAACACCTGCCGGATGACAAGATGCCGGAAGAAGAAAAACAATTGCCCCACATTGCCATTGTGGGAAAGCCCAACGTGGGCAAGTCGTCGCTGACCAATGCCTTGTTGGGCGAAGAGCGGCACATTGTGACGCCGGTGGCCGGCACTACGCGCGATGCGGTGAGCGCCTACTACAACAAATTCGGATATGAATTTATGCTGGTCGATACGGCCGGCCTGCGCAAGAAAACAAAAGTAAAGGAAAACCTCGAATTTTATTCGGTGATGCGCTCCGTACGCGCCATCGAAAATGCAGATGTGTGTGTGTTGATGATTGACGCTACGCAAGGCGTAGAAGCACAAGACATGAGCATCTTTAATTTAATTTACAGGAATAAAAAAGGCTGTGTCGTAGTGGTGAACAAGTGGGACTTGGTGGAAAAAAGCACCAACACCATGAAAGAATACCGGGAAATTATTTTGGAACGCCTGGCGCCTTTTACCGACGTTCCTGTAGTTTTTACGTCTGTTACCGGCAAGCAGCGTATTTTTGATGTGTTGCAAACAGCGGCCAAAGTATATGAAAACCGTATGCGCCGCATTCCCACTTCGCAGCTCAATGAAGCCATGCTGCAGGAAATTGAAAATTATCCGCCGCCGTCTATCAAAGGAAAATACATTCGTATAAAATATGTGGCGCAACTTCCTACGCCGTCGCCGTCATTTGCGTTTTTCTGTAACCTTCCGCAATATGTGCGTGAAGACTACAAGCGATTCCTCGAAAATAAACTCCGGCAACATTTTGAATTTACCGGTTGCCCCCTGCAATTATTTATGCGAAAAAAATAAGCGGAATATATGCCGGTAACTCTACACCGGCTTGGGTAAACTGATGATGAAGCATGCCCCGCCAAGCGTTGATGGGCTATAGTTAATGTAGCTGTCGTAATTCTCCAGTATATTGCGGCAAATGAAGAGCCCCAATCCGTTTCCACAACTTTTCGTAGTGAAATTCGGCGTAAACAGTTTCTCTTGCTCCTCTTTGTTGATGCCGCATCCATTGTCTTCCACCGCCACACAATACCGGTTGTCCTGTTCATAAAGCGTTATGATAATTTGTCCGGCCTCTTTCTTGTCTATCGCTTGTATGGCGTTGGTGATAATATTCATGAACACCCTGTTGAGCTGTTCGGGATATATTTCCACGTTAGCCGGCGCCACTTTTGATTGAATAGTGAATGTGATGTTCGGATGGTTGTTGAACAACGATACTTGTTCTTTTATCACGGTGCTTAAATCAATAATGCTAGCAGACTCCTGATGTCCGATTTTGGCAAATGATGAAAACTCGGAAGCTGTTTTCGATAAAGTCTCTATTTGCTCAAGCCATACCTTTGACACTTCGTCGAAATGCGTTTGCCACCCCGGTGCATTATTTTGTTTCATGCGTATCAGGTGTTGTATGCTAAGCCGCATGGGTGTAAGCGGGTTTTTAATCTCGTGGGCAATTTGCCGTGCAATATCTCTCCAGGCGCTTTCACGTTCGGCTTGCGCAAGTTTCCGGTTATTATTATCGAGCGTAATAATCATTTCGTTGTAAGAATGTATCAGGTCGCCTATCTCATCGGATGAATTGTAATCTATCGGCTCGAGCTTTCCGCTACGCTCAAAATGTTTCATGTTATGGCTGATAATGTGAAGCGGATGCGTAATTTGGTTTGAAAGAATGATGCCTATGATAATCGTAATGATGATGAGGATAATGTAAACGTTGGTATAAGAAGTAATAATCGTCGAAATGTCTTCCGTCATTTCTTTTTGGTTGATAAAATAAGGCAAATTGATATAAGCATTGAGTTGCCCGTCTCGGTTGTAGTGGCACACATATACCGACATGTAATCGAATTGCCCGATTTTCTCCCGGCGAATAACTTGTGATGTTTCCCCTTTTTCAAGCGCCATCATAATATCGGAATTTATGCGGGTGCTTTGCATGGGCTCGCCGAAAACTTCAGGCATCGACGATATCAATAATTTTCCCTGCAGGTCGTATATATTAATGTCACCGTCAAAACTGTTGGCAATGCGCGTCAGTATAACAGCCAATTCGGGCGTGTTTTGAATGTCGCGTACTTGTAATGTATTAAGCTCGTGGTTGAGAATTGCCAGCGTCGATTTGATGCGCTCGGCAATCTGCCGGCTATTGATGGCTTTATATTGTGCAATATTGTAAATCAAACTTCCGGCGCAAACCATCACCAAAGAAAAAATAACGAGGCTAAGTAACGACAGGGTAATCTTGCGCCGTAGCGCATTATTGCTCCATACCCATTGCGACCGCCATCCTGCAAAATGCAAAAGTGTATAGAACAAAAGGCTAAAAAATAAAAACAAATAAGAATACGCGGCGGCATAATTAATCAGCGTGTCTTCTCTGTGGCTGAGTATAATAGTATATTCCTCGTTAACTTTATATACATAGTGAATATATTCGTTCTGTTTAAATATTTCTGTAAACCTGTCAATATCCCACTGCTTGCCGAGGTTCCGGTAATAATTGAAACTGCCGCTCGACCGGGTCAGCGCCTTATTAAAAAATATCGCATAAGAATAATTGGAAGGCAAAGAAAAATTTTGGTCCACTTTTTCCTCCTCGTGTTGTGTGGCCAGCTTGTATGCCCATATTGCGTTCCGGTGCTGGTCGAACTGCATGGTGTATTCGTCAACAAACTGCGTGGTGCCTACGGAGATTAGCAATACATAAAGAATAGCCATGGTCTGTTTTTTCCATGCATTTAGCCACATTGGAAAGGCGCAACGCAGGAAAATGTGTATCATGAGGAAGAAAGTGCTGAACAAAATAGTCAGAATAACGTAGGCAATCAGAGAATAAACATTGAGCTCTGTGAGGTGTTGTGGCTTGAGGTTAATAATGGAATGAAATACAAGTGAGCGCAGGACATAATGAATTGCGAAAGCAGAAATCACGATGAGGATTATAGACACGATAATCCAACATTTTCTTTTCAGGCGGGTTGTCCGGCACAGGTAAATTTCCCATATTTTCCGGCGATTGTATATAATAGCAAAGATAAAGAACCCGAAAATAGCATGTAGCAATAATTCGCCCAGGGAACTTAGAAAGAAAGAATCAGAATAAATTTGTGGAGAAAATAATTTCACATTATGCTTTAAAAAATCTCCGGTGAAGAACAGCACTGCACGCAAACTTACAAGCAAAAAGATAAAAAGCGGCACCGTTTTATAGCGCCCCGAATATTGGAAAAGTAAAAATATGCTGATTAATAAAAATATAACAGATATCCAACGCAACAAAAGGTTAATACTATGTTGGGCTTCCTGGTCATCGCTGTACAAGTTTGCGAATGGGTGTCCTTCTATACTATTAATGGTGATGCCATGATCCTCACACGGCGGCCCAATCGTAATATTGTTGGTTATCGTGAATGACGTATTGACGTTTTTCACGTAATTTTGATCAACATATATAAGGTCGTTTTTTATAAGAACAGTCACCACAATACGATAATTCCCTTTGTGAAGAGCGCAGGCGATATACCAATTATGATTTAATTTCACAAAACGCGTAACAGTATCTATTTGCAATAATTGATGTTCTTCAATAGGTGCATCGTGTATCCAACGGAGTAATTTTTTATTTTTGAAAATAAAAATAGCAACATCTTTATTCGTATTTGAAGGGAATGGCGTGTGAATATTTTCTTCGGGATTGATTTTTTCGACAATGTCGTAGATATATTTTTGTCGCTTGTGGATATTTTGGGTATAACGCTCTATATCATATTTGCTAATGGCCGACAGCGGAAAATCTGCTAACGATAAGCAAAAAGTAAGCAGGGCTGCCACCAAAAAACCCAGGGCGCTAAATAACAAATAATGTTTTTTTTTCATAGCACGTTAAGGATGATGATACGATTCGCCTTTAATGATGGTGAATGCGCGATAAAGTTGTTCTACAAAAATAAGCCTGGCCATTTGATGTGAAAAGGTCATCCGCGACAAAGATATTTTATCGGAAGCCCGTTGCATAACCTCGTCGGAAAACCCGAAAGCCCCTCCCACAACAAATACCAATGAGCGTGCGCTGTAACATAATTTTTTGTCGAGATAACCGGACCATTCCTCAGAGGAAAATTGCAATCCGTTTTCATCTAAAAGCAGTAGATCGTCATTGGCGCCAAGTTGCCGGAGAATAAGTTGCCCCTCCTGCGCTTTTAATTGGGCATGAGATAAATTCCCCGCATTTCGCACGTCGGGGATTTCTTTAATCTCAAAGGGAATGTAGTGCTGTAGCCGTTTTGTATATATGGCAATGCCTTCACGCAGATAAGCATCAGTGGTTTTCCCTATGACAAGCATAATTACTTTCATAATGCATAGACAAAGTTAAAAAACTATTTTCTTTTTCAAAAAAGATTTACGAACTTTGTAATATAATAGTTTGCGGAAACATGAAAAAAATTTTTGGATTATTTTTGATTTTCCCATTAATTGCAATGGCGGGAGTGCCACAAATGTCGTGTGAAGAATTGTTTGATCCGATAATGAAGACGTTGAAAGACAACAGCGCGGAAGATTTTTCCAAATATTTTGCGGATGCTGTGGAAATTGATTTTTTTGGTAAAAACACTATCTATAGCAAGGTGCAGTCCGAACAGATCGTTAAAGATTTTTTTGAACGTAAAGCAATAAAACAAATTACACTGAAACATTGTAGCGGGAAAGAATACCTGAAATATGCGGTTATTTCAATAACCGATTTGGGAGGATTGCTGTACCGGGCTACGATTTTTATACGTATAGAAAATGATGGGAAAGTTGTAGTTCAGGAAATTCGGATGGAAAAACAGGAATAATGGATATGCAAAATTATATTGATGATTTGCTCACGCTGGCAATAGCGGAAGACATAGGCGATGGCGACCATACTTCGCTGGCTGTTATTCCTCCGGAAGCGGAAGGGAAAATGAAACTGTTGGTGAAAGAGGAAGGCGTGATTGCGGGAATAGAAATTGCAAAACAATTATTCAAACGGATAGACTGGTGTTTGGAGATGGAACAATTGTTGCAAGATGGAGACCGCGTGAAGAAAGGCGACATTGCGTTTTATATAACAGGGCGAGAACGCGCATTATTACAGGCAGAACGCTTGGTGTTGAACATAATGCAACGGATGAGCGGAGTGGCTACGCAAACGGCTGCTTACGTGGAAGCGCTGGAAGGCTTGAAAACACAAGTGCTCGACACGCGGAAAACCACGCCGGGCATGCGTGTATTAGATAAGCTGGCGGTAAAAATCGGCGGTGGCGGCAACCACCGGATGGGTTTGTTTGATATGATCCTGTTGAAAGATAACCACATTGATTTTGCGGGGGGCATTGAACAGGCAATTATGAAAACCCGGGAATATTTACAAAGCACCGGGCGCAAATTAGCCATCGAAGTAGAAGTGCGCTCGCTGAACGACCTGAAAACGGTGTTGCGTGTGGGCGGCGTACAACGAATAATGTTCGATAATTTCGATTTGCCGGCAACGGAAGAAGCGGTGGCTTTGGTAGCCGGGCGCTATGAAACGGAGTCATCGGGCGGCATTACGCTCGAAAACTTGCGCGCTTATGCCGAATGCGGCGTTGACTTTATTTCTGTAGGCGCCCTGACACACCAAATCAAAAGCCTTGACCTGAGCTTGAAGGCGGTTTAATATAAGAATCCGAAAAGCCACAGCGGAATATGATTTGAGAAGCCATATTCGATATCATCGATAGCCAGAAAAGCATTTTTCACCTGCTGAATCTGTTGCCCTGTCTGGTTTCTCCCACCTACTTCAACAGTAAACTTTCCGTCAATAAGAAAATCACCTTTGTCGGAGTAATTTATGGTATGCTTTTTACCCAACTGGTTTATGAAAAAAGTTTCACGTAAATTGCCAATGTTGGGTTTTTCCATAGATAACGCATACACCAGATTGGGATTATCAAGAAAAAGCTTGTCGGGTTTCTGCAATATGCTGATGCCGACCGCTTGTTTAAAAATGTTCTTAGTTAGCCCGGCCTGCCCCATGTAATGAAGGTAGGTGAGGAGTGTGTTGCGGTTTACCCCAATGCGTTCACTGAGCTTGCTGACATTTGGAATAAAAGGCACGGCCTGCGCAATGATGAAAAGCAACTGTTTTAATTTATTGGTGTATGCTACTTCCACACTGCGCAAGAGCGGCAGCTCCAATTCAATGATCATATTCACAATTTCCTGAATACGGTTGTGGTACATAATTTCCGATTCTTTAAAAAACGGGTAGTACCCCTTGTTAAGGTAAGTCTCAAAGTATTTTATAGGGGGTATGCGGCGAACAATATCTTTGGCGATTTGTCCGTGTTTCTTTAAAATATCATCGAGGCTTAACGCCGGAAAATCGGTGTGCTGTGTCATGTTAAGGTATTCGCGGAATGAGAGCCCTTGCATGTTGTACGACACGGCCCTGCGGCTTAAATCCGCACGCTGGTTAAGAATTTGAAGCAATGATGAGCCGGTGAATACAACTTTTAACTCAGGGTAATCATCATAGATGTTCTTAATCTCTTGCGACCAGTTGGGGTATTTGTGCACCTCGTCAATAAGAAGGTGCGTTCCGCCACGTTTGGCAAAGCGGTCGGCAAGTTCCACAAGTTTGTTCTCGCTGAACCAAATGTTGTCAAGGCTGACATAGAGCGTGCTGTCGCCGGGCAAGTGTTTTTTTGCATATTGCAACACAAGGGTGGTCTTCCCGATGCCGCGAGCGCCTTTAATTCCAATGAGGCGCATCTCCCATGGAATAATGTCCATGTCGCCACGAATGAAATCAAGGTTTGTGTCTTGCATCTTTTTTTGGTGAACTTCAATTAGCCGTTCCATATTGTTTTGTTTATTATGACGAACAAAAGTACGCCTTTTTATTTAATCTACCAAACATTTTTGTATATTTTTGCTTATCTTACTAAACAATTTTTATATAAAATTGCTTAATGCATTAAGCAAAAATAGTATATTTTTTACTAACAAACTCACACTCAACAAATTAATGTGAGAAAAATGACGTATTTTTTGAGAAGGCCGTTTTATTCGCCTTTACCGTGGCAGTTTTTATATTTCTTGCCACTACCGCAGGGGCAAGGCTCGTTACGCCCCACTTTCTTTTCAACATGCACGGGCGCTTGCGACTTGGGTTGGCTGCTGTTGGCCGAGAGTTCGGGCCGGCTGGCTTGCATGCGGCTGTGGTCGGCGCGGCGCTGTTCGGCTTGTTTGATGTTTTGCGGATCGCGCAAGGGAATGTGGGCGCGAAGGAGGAAAGATAACACGTCGCGATTAATTTTCTCAAGCATGGAACTGAATAGCTCGTAGCTCTCAAATTTGTAAATCAAAAGCGGGTCTTTTTGCTCATACACCGCCGATTGTACAGACTGTTTGAGGTCGTCCATTTCGCGGAGGTGTTCTTTCCAATGCTCATCAATCATTATAAGCGTGATGGTTTTGCTTAGCGTATGCGATACTTCTTTGCCTTCGTTTTCAACGGCCCTCTTGAGGTTTACGGCAATCTGCATCATTTTTTGCCCGTCACTGAAAGGCACGGCAATGTTTTCGTAAGTGGCGCCTTGCGTTTCATACACTTGTTTAATAATGGGCAGTGCTTGTTTCGCCATGAAATCAGCGCGGCGTTGGTATTCGGTAATAAGTTGCTCCGACAGCAATTCGCTGAGCGCCGAAGCCGGCATGTCGTTATAGGCTTGCTCGTCAACGGCAGGTTGAATTGATAATTGCCGGAGGGTATCAAATGAAAATTCCTCATAGCTTTTGCCGTCTTGTGCTTGTTGTGACAACGACGTGCTGTAGTCATACATCATGTTTTGCACATCAACATCGATACGTTCGCCGAACAGTGCATTACGGCGGCGGGTATAAATCACTTCCCGCTGCGAATTCATCACGTCATCGTATTCAAGAAGGCGCTTGCGGATACCGAAATTGTTTTCTTCTACTTTGCGTTGTGCGCGTTCAATAGACCTTGAGAGCATGGAATGTTGAAGCACCTCGCCTTCTTTCATGCCCATGCGGTCAACAATAGCGGCGATACGCCCCGAGCCGAAGAGGCGCATGAGGTTATCTTCGAGTGACACGTAGAAATTGGAAGTTCCGGGGTCGCCTTGACGCCCGGCGCGGCCGCGCAACTGACGGTCAACGCGGCGGCTGTCATGGCGCTCAGTGCCGATGATGGCCAACCCGCCTGCTTCTTTCACGCCGGGCCCGAGTTTAATGTCGGTACCCCGTCCGGCCATGTTGGTGGCAATAGTAACAGCGCTTGCCTGTCCGGCTTCAGCGATAATTTCAGCTTCGCGGGCGTGTTGTTTTGCATTCAATACATTGTGCCTGATGCCGCGTAATTTCAACATGCGGCTCAATAATTCGGAAACTTCTACAGAGGTTGTACCCACAAGTACAGGCCGCCCCGCTTTGGAAAGTTCCACAATTTTGTCGATAACCGCATTGTATTTTTCGCGCTTGGTTTTGTAAATTAAATCGTCATAATCTTTCCGGATAATAGGCCGGTTGGTGGGAATGACCACCACATCTAATTTGTAAATGTTCCACAATTCACCGGCTTCGGTTTCGGCAGTCCCCGTCATCCCTGAAAGTTTGTGGTACATC
Source organism: Prevotellaceae bacterium (assembly GCA_031288855.1). The sequence continues at coordinate 2,625 of JAITQQ010000038.1, read as the reverse complement.
CTGAAATAATTTTGCAAGGTAATGGTGGCAAACGTTTGCGTGGCCGCTTCCACTTTTACCCGCTCTTTGGCTTCAATGGCTTGATGCAGTCCGTCGGAATAGCGGCGTCCTTCCAATATACGGCCGGTTTGTTCATCTACAATTTTAATTTTATTATCCATCACCACGTATTCCACGTCTTTTTCAAACATAGAATAGGCCTTGAGCAATTGGTTGACGGTGTGCACGCGTTCGGACTTAAGGGCGTAGTCCGACAGCATGGCATCTTTTGTACTGAGTTTTTCTTCCGGCTTCAAATCACTTTTTTCGAGTTCCGCAATTTCGGAGCCGATGTCGGGCAATACGAAAAATTTATTATCGCTTACACTTTGTGAAATGAGGTCAATCCCTTTGTCGGTAAGCTCTACGGAATGTTGCTTTTCATCAATTACAAAAAATAAGTCATCGGTAACGAGATGCATTTGCTTGCTGTTATCCTGCATGTAAAAATTCTCGGTTTTGAGCAAAAGTTGCTTGTTCCCGGCTTCGCTCAGGAATTTAATCAGCGGCGTATATTTCGGCAAACCCTTGTGGGCGCGAAGAAGCAGTTTTCCGCCTTCGTCTGTTTTTCCCTCATTGATGAGTTTGCGCGCATCATTAAGAAGTTGTGTAACGAGGTTGCGTTGGGCATTGTAAACCCTTTCTACGTTAGGCTTGAATTCATTAAATTGTTGGTCGTCGCCTTTGGCCACAGGCCCTGAAATAATCAGCGGTGTACGTGCATCATCAATCAACACGGAGTCCACTTCGTCAACGATGGCGAAGTGATGCTTGCGTTGCACCAAGTCGCTGATGTTAATGGCCATGTTGTCGCGCAAGTAATCAAAGCCAAATTCGTTGTTTGTGCCGAATGTAATATCGGCGCGGTAGGCTTTGCGGCGTGCGTCGGAATTAGGTTGGTGCTTGTCGATGCAATCTACCGACAGGCCGTGAAATTCGTAAATAGGCCCCATCCATTCCGAGTCGCGTTTCGAAAGATAGTCGTTGACCGTTACCACGTGCACGCCTTTTCCTGCAAGGGCGTTGAGGAATACAGGCAGGGTAGCCACCAATGTTTTCCCTTCGCCGGTGGCCATTTCAGCAATTTTTCCCTGATGCAATACCACACCGCCGAAAAGCTGTACATCATAATGCACCATATCCCACGTAATCATATTGCCGCCGGCCATCCATTGGTTTTTCCAGATTGCCTTATCGCCTTTGATGGTAACATTATCCTTATGTGTAGCAATATTGCGGTCGAAATCGGTAGCTGTCACTTCGAGTTCGGCATCTTCTTTGAAACGGCGTGCCGTAGATTTGACGATAGCAAAGGCTTCCGGAAGTATTTCCATGAGTACCGCTTCTATTTCTTCGTCGATGTTTTTAGTGAGCTTGTCAATTTCGGTAGCAATGGCCTCCTTTTCGGCTACTTCAACATCTGTTTTGCGAAGTTGTTCCCGCAATGTTGCTTTTTGGGCTGTCAAATTGGCCAGCCGTGCGGCAATTACTTCTTTGAGCCGGTTTGTTTCGGCACGCAGTGCGTCGTTCGATAATTTGTCGTAAGTTGCATAAACCTCGTTGATTTTATCAACGTAAGGCATGATAATCTTCAAATCGCGGTCGGATTTCGTGCCGAATAATTTTTTAAGCACAGCTCCAAAAATAGCCATAGTGTACGTATGTTATATAACTTACAAAGATGGGGATTTATTTGTAATTTTGCAAATGATAACTGTAAATTGTCAAAAATTGCTAAAATTTGACAGTTGTCGTTTTTCCTGTCAAAATGAATTTTGCCATTACATTTCGGATAACAGGTTAAACAAGTCAATGTTCAGGTATATAATTTCTTTGCCTATTTTTTTCGGGATCATAATGCCCAGTGCTTCCATTTGCCGGAGGTATTTTTTTGCCGTGTTTAAACTTCTGATCCGTTCATCTAAGAGTCGTTTCGGGCTGATGTAAGGTTGTTCGAATATTTTTTCTACGGATTCTTTTGGTATGTGGGGTAATTTTTTTGCGATAAGTCTTGTGGTATTGTCGAATAACCGGTTGATTTCGTTTATTTTTTGAATGGTGAGCAACGCCGTTTCTTCTATGGCTTTTAGCATATATAGTACCCATTTCCGCCAGTCCTGGCGGGCGGTGACTGCATTCAGGTAAGCATAGTAATCGTCTTTGTTGTTGATGATGTAGGCACTTAAATAGAGCATCGGGATGTCTAATAATTTTTTTTGTATCAGCAGTAATATGTTGATTATCCTGCCACACCGGCCGTTCCCGTCTCTGAAGGGGTGAATGGCCTCGAACTGATAATGCGCTACCGCCAATTTTATAAGGGGGTCGTAGTCGTATTTTTTGTCATCATTCAAGTAGGTAACTAAATTGTTTAGCTTCTGTTCAATTACCTTTGTTCCTTTTGGGGGCGTGTAAATTACCGTGCCGCCTAAATTACCGCTGCCTCGTTTTTTAATTACCGTTTCGGTTTGCGGCGGGCGTATGCCGTCGGTTGTCTGTTGTACTTTTTGATAAACTTCAACGATTAATTTGGTTGAAAATTCATTTTTTTTCTTTAACCGATTGTATCCTTTCCATAAGGCTTCG
>JAITQQ010000118.1 GCA_031288855.1 Prevotellaceae bacterium | reverse complement strand
TAAGAACTAAGAGTTAAAATACATCATACATCATCCTTCATACATTAAATTTATATTTTATATATACAATAAAACTCTACATCGCAAAAACACATTGCAACACACACACAAAGAGTGATTAAGAGATTAGGTGACTAAGTGACTAAGAAACTCATAACTCATAACTAATTCTCTTAGTTCTTAACTCTTAACTCAATAAAGTAGCGCGAGCCCGTAGATAATTTATTCACATGGAGGTCTTGCAAACCAATCTGATAAATAAATTAGGCCCACACTTGTCTCTTACAATAACAATTGGATTAAAAAAAAGAAAACGTGGGCGCTAACTTTATTCCTCTATCAGATTATTCAGAAATTTGCAAGTCTCCATGCTAGAGTACTAAAAGCCAACGCCAACAAGTAATTAGAAAGAACGGAGTAACATCTCACGCGGCAAATATACACATAATTTTTAAAACTCCAAACATAAAGATGTTAAAATATGTTATAAAAAACATTTTTCAACACATTACTTAAATTTTGCAGGGCCAGCGGAATGTTCCATTTCGATTTGTCGCGGGGCTCTACCTTGTTGGAAATAGCCCGCAGGGCGAGGAACGGGATTTTTTCCTGCAAACAAACATAGAAAAATGCAGCGCTCTCCATCGTTTCAATGTCGGGCGAAAAACGCGACTGCAATTCGGAAATACGTTGCAGGTCGCCGCTTACCGTGTGCACCGTAACGCCTATGGCTGCCGGAATGCCGGCCGTGTGTGCCGTTGGCTTTTCAGTCGCATGGAGCGCACCATCTATAAAAGGAAACGTGTTGTCACTCAAGAGATGTTCATCAAACAATGTGAAAAAGCCTTTCGGGGTTTGAATACCGCAATCGCCAAAATATTCTTTGCGCACACTGCATACGCTGCCCACAGGCAAGCGGTCTGTAAAACTTCCGGCAATGCCGATATTTATCGCCATGTCGTAGTGCGCAGCTTGCAAGTGTTTAAGGGTGTGGTAGGCCGTAGGCACAAGGCCAATGCCGGTTACCGCACAGCAGCACGCTTCCGGTGTAACGGCAGCCAATTGTTGGGCTATCAGGAGTTCTTCGGGTGTAGCGGCCGTAATAAGAAGTTTCATAAGGCGGGATTTTAAATTTTTATTCGTATAATTGCCGTAAATTTACGCAGATTTATTTATGTACACAAAAATTGAACATTTTGATGCGGATACCACCGAGTCGCTAATGGGGCATTATAAGGCTATTCTGTCTTTGTTGGGTGAAGATACCGGCCGCGACGGACTGAAAGACACACCCGGACGGATAGCGCGGGCGATGCAGTTTCTTACCCAAGGCTACAATACCGACCCGGCGGCCATTCTCAAATCGGCGCTGTTTAAGGAGGAATACCGGCAAATGGTGCTCGTAAAAGACATCGAGTTGTATTCGTTATGCGAACATCACATGCTGCCGTTTTATGGGAAGGCGCATGTGGCCTACATTCCCAATGGGTATATCACGGGGCTGAGCAAGATTGCGCGGGTGGTGGAAGCGTTTGCCCGCCGGATGCAGGTGCAGGAGCGCCTCACGGTGCAGATTCGCGATTGTATTCAGCAAACCCTTAATCCGCTGGGCGTGGCGGTGGTAATTGAAGCGGCGCACACCTGCATGCAAATGCGCGGAGTACAGAAACAAAATTCGGTGGCTACCACGTCGGCATTCACCGGCACGTTTATGAAAGACCTCCGTACACGGGAAGAGTTTACCCGCCTTATTGGTGTTAAATTACACTAATTTTATTGTTTGTTTGTATATTTTTTTATACATTTGAGGTTTAATTCTTCTGTACATTAATACCTTTCTGTTATGTATAAAATATTAATTATCTCCATATTAGTGGTCTTTTCAGGGCTGTTGTCGCCCCAAAAGGCTACGGCCGTTCATCCCGATACGAACGCAACAGCCACGACAGCTGTGAAATGGTTGACCATAGAAGAGGCGGAAAAGCTTACGGCAAAGGAACCCCGTAAATTCTTTATTGACGTTTATACCGACTGGTGCGGATACTGCAAGCGAATGGACGCAAACACTTTCAATGTGGAAGATGTGGCGGCTTATTTGAATGCGTATTTTTATCCGGTGAAATTGAATGCGGAAGGAAAAAATCCGATTACGGTAGGGGGGCGTACCTATGTTCTTAGGCCGGGGCAACGTTCTCACGAATTGGCGATACAGATATTAAACGGACAAATGAGTTATCCTACGATTGCCTACATGGATGAAACTATGCAACTGATTACCTTAGTGCCCGGATACCATACGCCGGAAGAGTTGCGGCCCATTCTCGTATTTATTGCGCAGGATTATTACAAAACAATGAATTGGGAAAAATTCATGCAGGAATGGCCTAAAATCATACAGGCCATGAATAACCGTTAAAATTTTACTGAATGATGCGTAGTTTGTTAGTCGCCGCATGGCTGTTTGTTGTTTCGGCGCCGTTGGCCGCCCAGGAGGTTGCGGGCGACACCACATTGCCGGCATCCGGAGTTCACTGGTTGTCGTTGGAAGAAGCGGAAACGCTTCATCGCGACACACCCAAAAATTTTCTTTTTATGGTGTATAGCGAAGACTGCCAGTGGTGCCAAAAAATGGCGCAGGAAACGTTTGCCGACACAAGTATTGCCGAAAAAATCAATACGCGTTTTTATGCGGTGAGGTTTACGATGGCGAAGGCGGGAGAATTTTTTATTTCGTCGCTTTTGCTGAATGTATTCAATAAGCACAATTTTCCTGCGATTTTCTTTTTTAACGAAAATTTTCAACCCATTACCAATCTGTCGGGCTATCAAACGTTGGAACAGTTTAAGCCCTACCTCACGTATGCCGGCGAAACGAAGTATTACCAAAATATGGATTTCGACGATTTCAAAAAAACGTGGGACAACATACAGTCGATAAAGAGTAACAGGAAAGATTTAACGTTAAAAGTCGACCGGTAAGGTCATCACTGTGCCCAACTGATAAACAGGGAAGCGGGTTTGCAGTAATACCGTTTGTCCGTCGAGGATGCGCGCGCGTACCACTTCGGGAATACGGTAACTTATTCGCTTGCCTTTCTTGTCCACATCAAAAGCGTTGGATGGCGTGGCTTTTACTTCTTTTTCGGGCGTGAGTTCAAGCACTACCGGGCGGCCTGCAAGGTTGGCGGAAGAGAGCAACCCTTGTGTTTCGGAAAAACGAAAAGCGACGTACAGTTGTTTGGGTTGTGCAGCGTCGGGCACTACGTCGAAGGACATCGTTTGTGTATCGAAAGACGATTTGCCCACAAACAGGCTCATGTATGCCTCTTCGAGGCGTGTGATTTCTTCAAGCACCGCGCGCATGGCGTCGCCACTCAACGGATTGTCCGCATCGCCCGAAATTAATTCCATTCGTTTTTTCCGGAGCGAATAAATCAGGTTTGCCGTTTCTTCGGCACGGCGTTCCATGTTCTTTTCCACCACTTGGTTTTGCTGTACCGGCACCCGCTCAAAGCCGGCGTCGGTTTTCACCGTTTTGTAGAGGGTAGTGGTTTCTTTCGCCAGGTTCGATACCGTTCCGCGGTTGTGGAAGCCGGCTTCCTGCGCTGCGTTGGCGAAACGCCACGAAACGGAAGCGGCGGCGTTCTGTTCAAACATGGCTACCGGCCCGGCGGCTGTCATCGTCAGAAAATTGGCCGATGATTTGTTGTCTTTCAATGCCACCGTGTAGGTTTGGGCGGCGTCGGCTTCCACAAAAGAAGCGAGCTGGATGTTTTTCAAACTGTAATTTTCCTTGTTTTCGGTAGATACTTCGATGCCGAGGTACTTGGCTGCGAATTTCGCGTAAGGCCCGGCCGTAAACACTTCGCGGGTGGCTTCAACCTGTATTTGCAGCGAAGTCATGGGAAGCGCATACACCACCACGCCTTGCGGCAACTGTTGTGCGAAGGCGGAAATGCAAATGCATAACGCCCCTGCAATAAATGGTATTTTTTTTGTCCACATAATCATAATTCTTAACTCTTAGTTCTTAACTCTTAGTTCTTAACTCTTAACTCATTTCTGTAACGGCGTATGGTTTCTTCCAACCCGAAATATAACGCATCGCTGATGAGCGCATGCCCAATAGATACTTCCAGCAAATTCGGCACCATGCGGGAGAAATAGTGAAGATTTTCAAGATTCAGGTCATGCCCCGCGTTCAATCCCAATCCGCACTTTGCCGCTTCTCGCGCCGCTTCTATAAAAGGCGCTACGGCCGTTTCCCGCTGTTTGCCATACTGTGCCGCGTAGGGCTCTGTGTACAATTCCACCCTGTCGGCGCCCGCTTCCGCCGCTCCCCGCACCATATCGGCTGTGGCGTCCACAAACACCGATACCCTGATGCCTTTTTGTTGGAATGTTTGTATGGTTTCACGTAAAAAATCGCGGTGTGCGTGCGTATCCCATCCTGCGTTTGACGTCAACGCATCGTGTCCGTCGGGCACTAATGTTACCTGTTCCGGCAATACGGCCAACACCAAATCAATGAAGCGCCGATCCGGGTTTCCTTCAATATTAAATTCGGTGCGCACCACTTTGCGCAAAGCCACCACATCGTCGTGGCGGATGTGTCGTTCATCGGGGCGGGGATGCACTGTAATTCCCTGTGCGCCAAATTTTTCACAGTCTTTTGCCACCTGTATTACGTCGGGCGCATTTCCTCCCCGCGCGTTGCGCAGAGTGGCCACTTTGTTAATATTTACACTCAGCCGTGTCATTTCATTGCAAAATTACATCAATAAATCAATAAAAAACCATATCTTCGTCAAAATTTTTCTACTTAAATGGGGAATATGTTCCGCAAAAAGTAATTAAAATATTTACATTCATGGTAGTAGCGATTTACGGACGACAAATAGCGCCGGCAGCCTTGCCGGAAGTCATTCGTTTATTGCAGTGGCTAAACCAACATGATGTGAAGGTGCTTGTTCACTGTTCGTTTGCTGCGTATTTGCCTGCCGATGCCGCCCGCTACGAGGCGATTACCGAATTGCCCGCCGATATTCATTGCCTCATAAGCCTTGGCGGTGACGGTACTTTTTTAGAGAGCGTGGGTCTTGCCTGTTATTCCCATACGCCGGTATTCGGTATCAATACCGGCCGGCTGGGTTTTTTATCTACAGTGCCGCTCTGTCATTCCGAAGAAGCGCTGCATGCCTTGTTGCACCACGATTACCGGATTGAGGAACGGACATTGTTGAAGGTTTCCGGCCGGTTTCTTCCGGCAAGCGATTCGCCTTATGCGCTCAACGATGTGGGCGTACAACACTTTCATCCTTCCCTCGTCACGGTGCGTGTGTCCGTCAATGATGAGGCGTTGCCCGATTATTGGGCCGATGGACTGCTTGTGGCCACGCCCACAGGTTCTACGGCTTATTCCATGAGCGCCGGCGGCCCTATTGTGGCACCCGATTCGCAGAGCTTTATCATCACGCCTATTGCCTCGCACAACCTCAACATGCGCCCGTTAGTCATTGCCGACAGTGCGCGAATTAAATTGCAAATCGTCAGCCGCAAGGGTGTTGCCATGATCAGTATCGATAATCGTCTTTACGAAGTGCCTTCGGGCACCGAAGTACAACTTGAAAAAGCCGCTTATACGGCCAAAATTATCAGGTTGCACGAAAGTAGTTTTTTCAATACCCTGTGTGAAAAATTGTCGTGGGGGTACGACAAAAGGAATGCATAACATTAAACTTTTTATAAAACCTATTGTCTAATAGAAATGTGTAATCTCTTTAAAATTAAATGTGCAATTTTGTTGTTTGTGTTGTTGCCCGGCGCTCGTTGCCTGCTTGCGCAGGAGCGTGCCGGCTTTGAGTGTTTTAATAACAACGATAAGCTTGAACTTGGCGTGCTTGCCGGTGCTATCTATTACATGGGGGATTTCAATCCTAACCTCATTCCGTTAAAAAATCCTTATCCGTATGGGGGTGTTGTGCTCCGGTATAATATTGTCCGGTATTTTTCCCTGCGCAGCAATTTGGCGTTTGCATACATTTCCGGAAACGCCAAGGGAATGGACGGTTTCCCGCCTGACCCGTGGCATAAAGATTGGGAATTCCTGCGCCCCATGATGTTTTTCGACGTTTTGGCCGAGTTTAATTTTATGCCTTACGATGCGATTGACCTTCAGAAGAAACAGCGTTTTACGCCGTTGCTTAGCTTGGGCGTCGGCGCTTCGTACCTGCACAATGATGTTTACACCCATTCGTCGGGCAGCATGAAATCCAACAAATCCATTTTCCTCTTAGACTTTCCGGTGGGTATTGGCGCCAAGTGGTGTATCATGGAACGCTTTACTTTAGGCTTTGAATGGATGTTCAGGATAACTTTTGACGACAATATTGATTTTTATGATGGCGTGAATGAAGAACATTCGCCGGTTATTAATAACGACTGGATGGGAACGTTCGGGCTTTCCCTGACGTACCTTATAAAATATAATCGTTCTTGTCCCGCCTACAACAGGCATAAACCATCTTCACATTATTTCAAAGAATCACGATTGAGGCGAGCAAACAAAAATGAATAACCAGCAAACGATGCTTATACCCCGGCACGTAGCCATTATCATGGACGGCAATGGCCGTTGGGCTAAACGCCAAGGATTAAAACGAATTTTCGGCCACCGGAACGCCATTGAATCCGTGAGAGCGGCCATTACTGCCGCCGGTAAAGCGGGTGTGCAATACCTTACGCTCTATACGTTTTCCGAAGAAAACTGGAAACGCCCCCAGGAAGAAATTGACAATCTTATGGGCCTTCTTGTGGATGCGATCCGTAAAGAAACGCCCGAACTTCATAAGAACAACGTGCAGTTGCGTTGCATCGGAAATATTGCAAGTTTGCCCGGAAGCGTGCAGGAAAAACTGAATGAATGTATAAACAGCACCAAAAATAATAAAGGGCTTGTACTGATTCTCGCACTCAGCTATAGCGGGCAATGGGACATTCTTCAAGCCGCAACGCGTTATGCAAAGGCTTCCGGCAATGCGCCCCTCACGCCCGAGAGCTTTGAGCAATACCTTTCTACGGCCGGCGTTCCACAACCCGAGCTTCTTATCCGCACCGGCGGCGAACAGCGCATCAGCAATTTCTTTCTCTGGCAGATGGCTTACACCGAATTTTATTT